>NZ_NPDM01000002.1:0-300000 GCF_002812085.1 Leptospira levettii | reverse complement strand
GGATAGATCCTCGATTAACGAAGCTTATTCGGCTAAAGGATACTTATTTGCTCAGGTAATTCCAAGAAGAAAAGTCATAGAACTTAGTGATGGATCCTTGTCACGTTATGAAAATTGTGATAAAAGAGGAAATCCCGATGCAATTGCTGATTGTAATGAAGAATACAGCCGACTAAACGTTGCAAAACTCAGAAAAATTTATGAAGAAGATCCGAAGTTACGTGGTAAAAAATTCATCCACGTTGATTTTACGATCCGTGAAAATAACTTAGCATTCATCGAAAATATCATCATTAAGGGAAATAAAAAAACCCAAGACCGAGTCATTCGACGCGAATTATTATTCAAACCAGGTGATTTATTTAACTCCACTCTAGTAAACAGATCCAGGGAAAGGATCTTTAACTTGGGTTACTTTAAAGAAGTAAACTTCAATATGAGACCAGGTTCAGATGAGACAAAAATGAACCTAATCATCGAACTTGTTGAACAACCAACAGGAACTGTTTCGATGGGGGGTGGATACGGAACCATCACTGGATTTTCCATTTTCACGCAGTTAGGGGAAAATAACTTAAACGGATCTGGGCAACAAATTACAGGTAGGGTGGAATTTGGTCCCATTCGAAGGTACTTACAAATCTCTTGGACAGAACCATGGTTTATGGACAAACCTTGGTCCTTAACTCTTTCTGCTTTTTATTCCTCACGTACTTTGTTTGTGGGAGCCACTTCCATTACAGAAAATAACAACCAAGGGATTAAAGAAGTTGCTTCCTATGAAAGATCAGGAGTGGGAGTCAGTGCTGGTATTGGACACAGGTTTCTCATTAACTGGACACATTTCCATCGTTATTCTCCATCCTTTTTTGCCTCAACAAGGCCTACTTCCCTTGTATCAGACCAAGTACTTGCCGAAGTGGATCGCGGATGGCAATTTCGTTCACAGTTGACGAATGGTCTAGCCTACGATAGCCGTGACAACATATTTAACTCAACACAAGGTTTTCACTTAATTTTTTCAGTTGATAATGTGGGTCAATTTTTAGGTGGAGAAAGCCATTTTGACCAATTTAGTCCTATATTAGAATATTATCATACATGGTTCGATTATACCTTCTTTGGTTTAATCCGAAAAAATGCTCTGCGAAGATGGAGAGTTGTCCAACAATTTAGAACTTCCTCTGTTTTTACTTTTGAAAGGACTCCAAAGTATAGAAACCAAGATAAAGAAAGGATTCCATATATCCAAGTACAAGACAGATTATTTCTCGGTGGTTATGAGTCCTTACGAGGGTGGTTTTTTGATGATAAATACTATCCTGATGAATGGAAAGACGGCGCATCCAGTAGGGTTCTATTTACATCTGAATTAAGGTTTCCAATTGAGCCTTCCTTATTATGGTTTGTGATCTTCTTTGATGCAGGTTCGATGTATGAGCAGATCAATCGTGCCGTCGGAGAACGAAAGGAATTTTTTAAGAACTATGATAGTTTGGTTGCATCTCAAAGATCAACAGAACCAGTCGAAACATACCTATTTGAAAACTATAATTCTTTTGGTAAAAAAATCTACGATTCTCCACTTGTAGTGAACGACCCGGGGAATTTGGTGCTTTCAAGTAAAAACCTATCCATGTCTAATTTTCGATTTTCTTGGGGTTTCGGTTTAAGGATCCAAATTCCAGTATTACCTCTTCGTTTGTATTTTGCACAAAAGATACGTTATACGGGTGTAGAAGATAGACCTTTTGGATTGTATCCCGATAATAATAGTTTCCAGTTTGTATTTGGAATTGGGGACATGCGTTTTTAAGTGGAGTTAGTTGGTCTAAATGCAGAACAAAAACTAGCTGTTGAAACGGTCGATGGACCACTTCTGATTTTAGCTGGTGCGGGTTCTGGCAAAACTAGGGTGATCACCTACAGAATTGCAAATTTAATACTCAATCACAAAATTTATCCAAACCAAATCTTGGCAGTTACTTTTACAAATAAGGCTGCGGAGGAAATGCGCTCCAGATGCAGAAGTTTACTGCCGGATGGAACCTATGAACCCTTTGTCCGTACCTTTCATTCACTTTGTTTGTATTTATTGAGGAGAGAAGGTAAGGTTTTAGGACTTGGGAGTAATTTCACAGTGTATGACAGTGATATGCAAGAGTCACTGATCAAAGAAATTTTAAAGTCAAAGGAAATGGACACAAAAGAATTTCGTCCCTCAAGTCTTGCGAACCAATTTTCACAAGCCAAAGATTCCTTTTTAACAGCTGAAGAATTTGCTAAAAAAAAGGCTGATGATGCTTATTCAAAATCTATTGCCTCCGTATTTTTGGAATATGAAAAAAGGAAACAATTACGTAATGCATTGGACTTTGGTGATTTGATTCTCAAGACAGTGATTTTATTTCGTGATTTCCCCGTAATTTTGGAGAAATACCAGAGATTATGGAAATATATCATGGTAGATGAATACCAAGATACCAATAAAATTCAATACCATTTGGTTCAGTCACTTTCATCCTTCCATAAAAACTTATGTGTTGTTGGAGATGATGATCAGTCCATTTATTCCTGGCGTGGCGCAGATATTTCGAATATTCTAAATTTCAAGAAAGACTATCCTGAAGCAGTTGTTGTTAAATTAGAAGAGAACTATCGGTCTACAAAAACCATCATTGAATCCGCGGCTGCCTTAATTGCGAATAACAAACAAAGAACGAACAAAACCTTGCGTACTGAAAACCCGTTAGGTGATAAAATTAAACTTACTGCCTATCAAAATGAAATGGAAGAATCGGAAGGAATCGTTCAAAAAATTTTGTCTGGTTCCCGGAGAGGAAAAAAGTACTCCAATTTTGCTATTTTTTACAGAACCAATTCACAATCCAGATACTTTGAAGAGGCACTTCGAAAAAGAGCAATTCCTTATAAAATTTTTGGAGGGTTTCGTTTTTTTGACAGAAAAGAAGTTAAAGACCTAATTGCTTATTTGTCAGTTGTCGTGAATCCAGTTGATTCAACATCCTTACTCCGTATCATAAACTCTCCTCCTAGAGGAATTGGCGATACGACTGTCAATCGACTTCTGACACATTCTGTAAAAGAGGGATTATCTTTATTTGAGTGTTTAGGCCAACCGATTCCTGAAATAAAAAAGGGTACCTCACAAAAATTACATTCATTGTATCGTATGTTTGAATCAGCAATGGAAGATTTAAGAAAAAAAACTCCTTCCGAAATTGCTTATGATGTTTTGGAACATTCTGGTTATCGTGAATTTTTGGAAAATGAAGGTACTGAGGATTCGTTTTCGAGACTTTCCAATTTAAATGAATTTGTGAATGCACTCAAGGAATTTGAAGAAACCAACTCGGAAGCAACCTTAGAAGAATACTTAAGTAATATCTCTCTTATCACTAGCGAAGAAAATTCAAAAGATCTTCCCGATTACGTGATACTTATGACAGTTCACAATGCGAAAGGATTAGAATTCCCTCATGTTTTTATGACTGGAATGGAAGAAGGGACTTTTCCTCATTTTCTTTCCATTGATTCGCCTGAGGGAATTGAAGAAGAGAGAAGACTTGCATACGTTGCAATCACACGAGCGAGAGAACATTTAGAAATTAGTTTTAGTCGATTTACTCGAAAATTTGGAGAAGTGGATGCAAGGTTACCATCCCAATTTTTGGAGGAGATTCCAAAAGAATATTTGGAAGGGGAATTTACCGAAAATCGTTATGGTGTTAGAAGGCCCGATGCCACTCCACGTGCGGAAAGGTTCCAAAAATCCGAAGAAAAATTTGAATCGGTCCTTGCGAAATCAGGAGACAGTGATTTCCAAATCGGAATGAAAGTTAGACATAAAGTATACGGAGAAGGACGTATATTGAATTTGTCTGGTTCTGGGGACAATAGAAAGGTAGAAGTGAGATTTGGATCCCATTTGGATAAAAAATTCTTATTGGCATATACACCATTAGAGATAATATCATGAGGAATCAGGGGTAAACTTATGAAGTTTTTGATTAAAGTATTGGTAATCTTGAGTTGCAGTGTTACACTTTTATTTTCGCAACAAAGCACTGGTTTGGCGGAAGAGTTTACCAAATTAGAGGACCATTTAAGAAACCCAAAACTAACTGAAGAACAAAAGAAAAAAAACTTTGAAGCAAATATGGTAAGTTCCGTTCGTAGTACATTATCAAAACGATTTGCAAATCCTAAAAAAGAATTAAAAGATTTAAAATTCCAAGACCTGCAAACTGAACGTCCAGAAGGTACAAATACTTTTTATGTGAAGTATAAAAATTATTATTTTCAATACCAATTCCCAGTGGATCCAGAAACATATGTGACTTCACCTGTAGAAGAAATTGTATTAGAGAAACCAGAAGGATTGGATTTAAGTTCTGGTGCACATAAAGAAGAAAAAAAGAATTAATTAGGTCCAGAAAAAAGGACGGAATGGAAGAACAAGAGTTTCAGGAAGTATGGAGGTGGGTTCTATCCGTTGGGGATTCCATCTTAGGCATTTATAAAACCGATTTTCAAATTCGTGATAAGGGTGGTAACGATCCTGTTACGGAAGCAGATTTGTATGCGAGTGAATTTTTGTATGAAAAAATATCCAATCGATTTCCTGGACATGGATTTTTATCAGAGGAAAGAGCGGATACGGTTTCTCGTTTAGATAAGGAATGGGTTTGGATTTTAGATCCAATTGACGGAACGCGCGAATTTGTTAAAAAAAATGATCAATTTGCACTCAGTTTGGGACTCGTTCGGAATGGAGAGGCAATTTGGGGGATTATTTTTAACCCAGCAACTGGTGAATTTTTTTCGAAAGGAAAAAATAGTTTTTTTGCAAAACTCCAAGCACCATATGCAACAGATGAAAATTTTAGAACCTTACTTGTTGAAAGTGGTTCCGTATTACATCCGTTACAAGAATCAGATTCGCAAAATAAAAAACCTGTATTAATTGTTTCCGCTTCAGAAATGCGCGAAGGTCTTTTTGACGATTCGTTTTGGCATGAAGATTTTGAAATTCGATCTATGGGTAGCATTGCTTACAAACTTGGATTATTATCTGCTGGTTTTATCGATTTAATCGTTTCCTTAAAACCTAAAAATGAATGGGATATCTGTGGTGGGATTGCATTATTAGATGAGGAAAATTTTACATTTTTCCCATTAAAAGATAAACCTTATTCATTTAACCAAAAAACAACATTATCTTTTGGACTTGTTGCCGGAAAAAGAAAAGCTGTTGAATATTTGGAAAGCAAAATTGATTTCCATCAACTTTCACTTAAGGTGAAGGAACGATGGTGAAAACTTATAAAATTGGATTGGATGCTCGTCCTTTATCCACTAGAGTTTCAGGTATAGGACGTCTCATTGCAGAAACCTTAAAAGCTTTCCCCAACCAGGAAAAATATGAGTTTTTATTGTTTTCACATTTGCCAATACATCCTGACCATAAAGCAGTCCTTGGGTTAAAAAATGTTAAGTGGGTAGAAGGTGGAGGTTTTTTGAAATGGAAAGGTGGATTGTATTTTAATCTCTACATACCTTTTTATCTCTTAACCCATCGATTGGATTTGTTTTGGGGTTCACAACAAGTACTGCCGCCATTTTTGCCAAGGGAACTCAAGGCAGTTCTTACCTATTGTGATTTGGTATTATATTTATATCCAAATACGATGCGTTGGATTGCAAGGTTACAACAAAGATTGTTCCAACGTTATTCCGTTATGCGATCTAGTTTTATTTTATCCATATCCAAACAAACAAGTGATGATATGTGTAAAAAATTTGATTACCCAGTTCAAAAAACTGGAGTTGCGTATCCAGGTGTGAATCCAGTGGAAATGACAAAGTTATTAGACACACCCATGTCAAACCGAGTGAAAGACTTAGGGACTGGTTATCTTTTGTCTGTTTCCACAATCGAACCTAGGAAAAATTATCCTTTTTTATTAGAAGTATATCGAGAATACAGAAAAAAAAATCCCCACCACTACAGACCATGGGTGATTGTTGGAAAAATCGGATGGGAATCTCCCGAATTCATTGAGGAGTTAATCCAAGAAAGAACACTTTATAAGGATATTTTTATTTTGGATTCAGTTTCCGATTCGGAATTGCAACATGTTTACAAACGAGCTGGACTATTTGTTTTTGCGAGTAAATATGAAGGATTTGGAATTCCGATGGTGGAAGCTTTATTTCATAAGGTCCCATGTATTGTTTCCGATATTCCTACCTTTCATGAAATTGGTAAAGACGATGTTTGTTATTTACCCATTCACTCGAAAGAGGATACAAAACGATGGGCAGAGACAATTGATCTTTTATTTCAAAATCCATCTCCAGTGAATGTTTCGATTGATGAATTTCGTTGGGAAAATGCAGCTAAAATCACAGAATCTGTGTTTAGATCCGTTTTAGAAGAAGGATAAAATCCCCTTCTTTTTTGTCACTACACCTGAAAATAGAATTTTAGTTTTGTCTTGTTTGGGGACCACATGTAAATGAAATCGTTCCTTGGTCATGGCCTGGATTTCACATTCCCAATCTTCATCATTGGCGAATAGTTTGATACGGTCACAAAGGATGTCACCTTCCACTGACCAATGGAAGTGGTATTTGGATTTTCCTCGAGAAAAAACGGATTTGATTTGATTTTCTTGAAATTTCCATATAACAAGGGTTTCATCACCAGATTCATAAGGTTCTCTGAATGAAGGGATCATCGAAATTCCTTTACCTTTCCAGTTTCCCTTTACGTAAAGATTCCATTCGTCTAAGTTGGAGAAGTAGTTATAAATCAATGATTCCAAAAAGTAAAACCGTATTCTCCCAATTGATATCTTCCAGATTTTATCTTCTTGTTTTCCTTTCTTTCTTTTTTTGTAAACCAGAAGCAGTAAAAGTAGATTTTTATCCAGACCCACTTCCAACAATTATGGGAACCACTGAGACTTTGTCAGATTGGAAAGGCAAAGTGATTGTTTTGGATTTTTGGGCCACCTGGTGTGAACCATGCGCAAAAGCAGTACCCACGATCAACGAATGGAAACACTCGGTTTCCGAGACGGATTTTATTTTTCGAGGGATCAACACAGACACTACAGAACCACTAGACAAAATTAAAAAGGATATGATTCGATTGAAGATGAGTTATCCCACCTTACTTGATAAAGACTGGAAAATGACAGATTTTTACAAAGTGGAAGGGATACCTTGTGTTCTTGTTTTTGATCGTTCTGGAAAAATTGTGTACCGTCAGTACGGCTTGGAAAAAGAAGACCTAACAGGGCTCGTCATCCGTTCTCATGTTTGGGCAAAGTCTGATCTGCCATAATTGTGCAATGCCAAACAAATATTTGCGGGTTCCTTGATTTCAATGGCAAGAATGAAAATGTCTTGACTCATGTTCGTTAAAAAAGTCCCTTAAAGATACCTTTTACCGTTTTCTTTTCAGAAAGGAGTCAGAATCATGCCAGCCAATTTGCCCGAACTCTTCCAGCAGAGTGCTGAAAAATTTGGGAACCGCCCCGCGTTCGTTAGTAAAGACGAATCGAAGTCTTATAAACCAGTCACCTTCAAAGAAGTGTATGATCTTGGTATCAACTTAGCAGAAGCTCTAATTGATTTAGGTGTGAATGCGAAAGAAAATGTAGCATTGCTTGCCGATAACCGATTGGAATGGATTGTTTCCGATTATGGAATTTTGATGGCAGGTGCTGCTGATGTTCCACGCGGAACCGATATTACCGATTCCGAAATTGTTTATATTCTCAATCATTGTGAAGCAAAAGTTGTTTTCTTAGAAAATGATAAAATGTTGGAAAAGTTCCAAAAGAACCGTTCCCAACTAGAATTTGCAAAAACACTCATTGTGATGGATAAAAAATCCACAGCAACTGGTGTCTTAAAAATGTATGACCTGATTGAAAAAGGGAAAGAACTGAGAGCTAAAGGTTCCAAAAAAGCAGAAGAAAGAATGAAATCCATTCTTCCTGATGACCTTTTTACCATCATTTATACTTCAGGAACAACTGGTATGCCAAAAGGGGTTATGTTAAAACACAGTAACATGCTCCACCAAACAAGAGTCATTCTTGGTAGTATGATTGAAATCAAGGCCGACGAACGAATGTTATCTATTCTGCCAGTATGGCACGTATTTGAACGAGTTTTCGAATACCTTGCGATTGCTGCGGGATGTGCTACGTATTATACGAATGTTCGTGACCTTCGTGATGATATGAAAAAAGCAAAACCCACGTTTATGGCATCTGCTCCTAGACTTTGGGAAAGTATCTATAATGGTATTTATACAAGAATCAATGATCCAAAACAAACACCTGCAATCCGCAGAGGTCTTTTCAATTTGGCTTATTTTTTCTCAAAACACTTCAATGCAGCGACTCGGTTTTTAAAAGGAAACCAAGTTGATTACGTTGGGCGAAATCCGATCGTTTCCCTTTTTAAAGGTGTATACTATCTAACGGTTGCTATCGTTTTAGCAATTCCTTACTTTTTACTCGATTTGGTTGTCCTTTCGAAAATTCGTGAGGCAACTGGTGGTGAGTTAAAAGCTTCTGTTTCTGGTGGTGGTGCTTTACAAAGACACGTTGATGCATTCTTCAATGATATTGGAATCAATGTATTGGAAGGATACGGAATGACAGAAACTTCTCCTGTGATTTCAGTTCGAACTTTCAAACGATTGGTACAAGGTTCCGTTGGAGTGATCACTCCTGAGACTGAATTACAAATCCGAGATGATTTGGGAAAGGTTCTCACACACATTGATGCAAACCAAAAATTGGTTTCAGGAGCCTATGGCAAACGTGGTGTCATCCACATCCGTGGACCTCAAGTGATGAAAGGGTACTACAAAAACCCAGAAACCACAGCAAAAGTTCTGAAAGATGGTTGGATGGACACTGGTGATATTGGAATGTTCAATTTCAAAAAAACCCTTACCATTACAGGCCGTGCGAAAGACACAGTGGTTCTTCTTGGTGGTGAAAACGTTGAGCCAGTTCCGATTGAAGACAAACTCACTGAGTCACCTTTTATTTCACAGTGTATGGTGATTGGCCAAGACCAAAAGAATTTAGGTGCCATCGTTGTCCCTGATTTTGAACAGTTAACGGCATGGGCTAAGGAAAATGGTATCGGAGAAACTGATAAACAGAAACTCATTGAAAACCCAAAAGTCCTCGATTTCTACAAAAAAGAAATCAAAGCACTGAACAATACCAAAACTGGATTTAAGTCTTTTGAACAAGTGACTCCTTTCATCCTGATCACAAAACCATTTGAAGTGGGTGATGAATTGACTAACCTGTTTAAAATGAAACGCCATTTGATCACTGAGAAATACAAAGATAAAATTACTGCACTTTACGCTAGTGACTAATTTCTCGCCTTGCAAGTAAAGATTTCCGCCTCGAATGAAGGGGCGGAATTTACTCTTCTCTTTTCCAAAGTCCGTCGATACTTCTATTGTGAATCGTTTAGATGGATCAGTCGTTTCTTCCCAATCTGGGGTATTTTACCCATACCAACACCAAGATTTTTATGCCATGGATTCCTTGTTTTTATCCCCTCTGAAAGAGGAAGAAATTTGGGATTTCCAATCCATTTCACAGGTCCAGTTGGGTTTTCTTGGATTTTTGACCCTTCGCGGTTTCATTCGGGAAGATTTAGAGTTACCAAAACTCCAAGTGAGAGGCCTTTCGAAACAGTGGCGTTCTTTCCTTGCTAAAGAAAATTTTTTAGGGAAACAAGTTCCTTGGGAAACTTTGGATTTTATTCCTAACTTGGTAGGGGATACACCTTCTCCTGAATCTGGTTTTGGGAAAAAAGGCCATTGGGCTAACGAGTTTCATTACGAGAAAAAAGAGGGTAATTCCACTTCTTTGTTTTTTATCGCGACCAAAAAACAAAGTGAAACTGATGTTGCCATTAGTGATTTAATGAAAGATTTTTTGTTATATTCCCAAACGAACCATTATCTGGAAAGAGCATACATACGAAAAGAGAACTCTAGTTATTTCTATCTAAACGCAAAGGAAACAAATCCAAGGGTGTTTTATCGAGAGAATACTTCTGAGTTTCCGTCCTTTTTGTTTTTAGTGGCAGAGTTAAAAAATAAAACGGTTATTCTCCCAAATTAAGACCCATTAACACTTGTTTCAGTAAATTTGCTTTGATTTCTAAATTGGTTGTTTCCAGAATGGTTTGTTTTGTTTTAAAATCAAAATAAATGAGCGAAGCAATAAAATCCACAGGAAATGGGTGAACCAAAATTTGGTTCATTTTTAGAATTAGGTCTTCTTCAGCTCCTTCAGCAAGTAAGATTCGTTTGGTGAGAACTAACAATTCTTCAATTTTTTCTTTTAATTCCTCCGAAACATTTTTATTTCTTTGGTGTTCTCGTTTTGATACTTGTGCGATATAAAAGGGTTCGGTGGATGTTAAGCTGACAATCTCTGCAGTTCCTAATCCCTCTAAAATGATATTGGATCTTCCATCAGGTAAAGATTCCTTTTGGATGATATGTCCAAAACCTACAACCTCAGGAATAGGAGGTAATCCATTTCCCAAATAACCTTTCGGATAAGGTGCCATACCCATTTCTCCTCCGTTTTCCAAACAAAAATCCAGTAACATTCGGTATCTCGGCTCAAAGATATGTAAGGGTAAAAACATCCCAGGAAACAGAAATACATCTGGTAAGGGAAATAGAGGTAAGGGGAAGGTTGACACAGAGAAAGGTTTTAGATTCCATGTTTAGTTGTAAACCAATTCAAGGATTCGGCTTTGTTGAAAATCAAAAAATCTTTGCTCCACCAAACCTTTGCCAAACTTTCCCAAATCAAAGTTCTCGTCATAGGAGATTTGATTTTAGATGAATATTTAATTGGTTCAGTGGAAAGGATCTCTCCCGAAGCACCTGTTCCCGTTGTTTGGGTTAGAAGCGAAAAACAAACTTTAGGTGGATCAGGTAATGTTGTTCAAAACTTATCATCCATTGGAGTTAGAGGTATTGTTTTTGGCAGAATTGGGGAAGACAAAGCTGGTGAAAATTTAGAATCAATTTTACTTTCTAATTCGGTAGCAAAAGAAGACTTAGCCTTACTAAAATCCAAACAAATTCCCACGATTCTAAAAACAAGAATCATCGCTTCGCACCAACAAGTTTGCCGTGTGGACAGAGAAGAAATTGTTCCACTGACAAATGACGAAGAAAAACAAATTTTGGAACGATTAAAAGAGAAAATCAAAGAAGCTTCTGCCGTAATCCTCTCTGATTACGATAAGGGTTATTTAACCCCTTCTTTGATCCAAGCTGTGATTTCTCTATGTAATGTAGAAAAAAAAATTGTGACTGTTGATCCTCAAGTAAGCCATTTTTTCTTATACAAAAACATACATATCATGACGCCAAACCATCATGAGGCGGGAAAGGCATTAGGTAAAAAACTATCCAGTGATTCTGAAATCGAACTCGCTTGTCGCGAAATTTCTGAGAAAATTACCCCTGATGCGATGATGATTACCAGAGGGGAAAAAGGTATGTCAATTTATGAAAGGACATCCAATCGTTTTTACCATATCCCAACCGTTGCAAAGGAAGTATTTGATGTAACAGGGGCAGGGGATACGGTAATCACCACCTATACAGCGTTTGTTGCAAGTGGGATGAACATTGGGGAAGCAGCTCTAGTCTCCAATGTAAGTGCTGGAATCGTCGTTGGGAAATTGGGTGCGGCAACGGTGACACAATCTGAGATCGAAGAGGCTCTTCGGACTTTGGGATATCTTGAGGAATCAATATGAATTTTTACGAGTCAATACAAAGTAAAATCATCTCAAAAGAAGAGATCGAACCAAAACGTAAGACTCTCGAAGGGAAAAAAATCGTATTTACGAATGGTTGTTTTGATATTTTACACCCAGGTCATGTGAGTTATTTAGCGCAGGCTCGTGATTTAGGAGATTACCTTTGGATTGGTGTGAATTCTGATGAGAGTGTCAGAAGGTTAAAAGGTGAATCTAGACCTATTAATTCCTGTGAAGATCGAATGATGGTGCTTGCTGCTTTATCTTCCGTGGATTTTGTTTCCAGTTTTTCAGAAGATACTCCCTTAGAAATTTTAAAAAAGGTGAGACCTTCTATCCATTCCAAAGGTGGGGACTACCAAATTGAAACCCTCCCAGAATACCAAATTTTAAAGGAGATGGGTGCGGATATTCAAATTTTGCCATTTGTTTCCGGAAAATCCACTACCAAGATTTTAGAAAAAGCGAAATCCCCTTCCTAAACGTATTGATTTTGGACCCAAATCCCAACAGTCTGTAAAAAACATTCTTTTTTGAGGTCCAGTTTGTCCAAGACCAGATATATATTCATTACCGGTGGTGTTTCCTCTTCTTTGGGAAAAGGGGTCACTGTCGCCGCTCTCGGTTGTTTGTTAGAAGCCAGAGGTTATACCGTCTCTTTACAAAAAATGGATCCTTATATCAATATTGACCCAGGTACAATGAGTCCCTACCAACATGGGGAAGTTTATGTGACCGAAGATGGAGCAGAGACGGATTTAGATTTAGGTTATTATGAACGTTTCACCAAATCAAAATTTTCCCGTAAAAATTCTGTTTCCACGGGTCAAATTTACCACGCAGTCATCGAACGGGAACGGAAAGGGGATTACCTTGGAAGAACCGTACAAGTTGTACCCCATATCACCAATGAAATTCGAAATCGTATTTATAATCTAACGCGTGATCAAGAAACAGACTTTGTGATTGTAGAAATTGGAGGGACTGTCGGAGATATTGAGTCCATTCCATTTTTGGAAGCAATTCGCCAAATGCGATATGAACATGGCAGTAACCAGGTTTTATTCCTTCACCTAACACTTGTCCCTACGATTACTGCAGCTGGTGAAGCTAAAACAAAACCTACCCAACACTCAGTAAAAGAATTACTCGCACTAGGAATCCAACCAGACGTATTAATCTGTAGGATCAATAAACCAATGTCAAAAGAGATGAAAAATAAAATCTCTCTCTTTTGTAATGTGAAAGAACAAAATGTAATCTCTGCTGTTGATATCACAACTTCCATTTATGAAATTCCTCTGATGTATAGAGAAGATAAATTGGATGAAGTTGTTCTCAATGCACTCGGTATGGATTTACGAAAACTTAATTTTTCCCAATGGGAAAATATGGTTAAAAAAATTCGTAATACAAAAAAGACCGTAAAAATAGCATTAATTGGGAAATATATCTCCTTACAAGATGCATATCGATCCGTTTACGAATCTTTGGCTCATGGTGGAATCGCCAATGATGTAGAAGTGGAAGTTGTCAAAATTAATCCGGAAGACATTGATTCCAAAAATACCAAAGAACTGCTTAAGGGTGTTCACGGGGTTCTTGTTCCTGGTGGGTTTGGGGAACGTGGGATCGAAGGAAAAATTGCAGCCATCCAATATGCAAGAACCAAACAGATTCCATTTTTTGGGATTTGTTTAGGAATGCAATGTGCAGTGATTGAATTTGCACGCCATGTTTTAGGTTTCAAAGACGCCAATTCAACGGAATTCAAACCAAATGTTGAATACCCTGTGATTTCTATGATTGAAGAACAAAAAGAAATCGAACGTATGGGTGGAACAATGCGCCTTGGTGCTTATCCATGTGTGGTTAAAAAAGGAACACTTGCTTATAGTGAATATAAAGCTGATCGAATTTCAGAACGTCACAGACACCGTTTTGAATTTACACTTCGATTTAAGGATGATTTTGAGAAAAAAGGAATGAATTTATCTGGTTTTTCACCTGATGGTAGTTTGGTGGAGATAGTTGAAATTCCAAACCATCCTTGGTTCATAGGAGTTCAATTCCATCCAGAATTCCAATCAAAACCAACTGATCCACATCCACTCTTTGCAGGTTTTATCAAGGCTGCATCGAAATTAGCGAAAAAATCGGAGGATTAAGATGTACGATTTAATTGAAGAAAGAGAATTTTTTGGAAAAAAAATCGGAGGTCGTCAGCCGTTTTTTCTAATCTCTGGGCCTTGTGTCATGGAGAACAAAGACTTACTGGATCGTGTTTGTGGTGAAATGAAGGCCATCTGTGATGAGTTAGGCATTGTTTATATTTTTAAATCTTCTTTTGACAAAGCGAATCGTTCGTCTATCAATTCCTATCGTGGTCCAGGTTTGGATGAAGGACGGAAACTTCTTGATTTTATCAAAAATAAATACAATGTTCCCGTACTGACAGACATCCATGAAACCATTCAAGTGGATCCATTAAAAGACACAGTGGACATTTTTCAAATTCCAGCTTTCTTAAGCCGACAAACGGATCTTATTGCAAAAGCAGCAGAAACGGGAAAATGGGTAAATGTAAAAAAAGGCCAGTTTATGGCCCCTGATGACACAAGGCATATCAAAACAAAAATCCAAGAGTCTGGTTCTGAAAAGTACATGGTCACCGAACGGGGTGCGAGTTTCGGATATGGAAACCTTGTGTTTGATTTGAGAGGGATTCCTATGATGCATAAACATGGAATTCCCATTGTATTTGATGGAACACATTCAGCGCAGTTACCTGGTGCTGCTGGTAACATAACAGGTGGTTTGCGAGAGTTCATTCCACATATGATGCGTGGTGCAGTTTCTGTAGGTGTGGAGGGACTTTTTATGGAAGTTCACCCTGATCCTGAAAAGGCTTTATCGGATGCAACAACACAATTCCCTTTAGCAAAGGCAAAGGGATTACTCACTCAACTTTTAGAATTGGATCGTTTGGTAAAAACGAAGTTTTTAGAGGACTAGTCCGTCTCCCATGAAAAAGAAGGTATGGACATTATGTTTCCTCTTAGTTTTTACAACATGTAAAGACAAGGAATACCTTCGCATCGAAGTCGAAAAAGAATCTGGATCCATGGTTTCAATGAGAAACTTTAGCCGTGCTTCTTACAAAGAATCTGGTGAATTAGAATGGAAACTAAAGGGAGCAGAATCTTATATTTTTCCTAAAGAAAACAAAACCATTGTGTATGGATTTGAGTTCAATCAGTTTGAAAAAGGTAAGGTTACCTCTCTCATGACAGGGAATCGAGGTGAGATTAACCACCAAACCAAAACAGTAGTATTAGAAGGAAAAGTTCGCCTAAGAACCAATGACGGAAAATTTATCGAATCAGAATCTCTTACTTATAATTTAGAAGAAAAAACTCTCGCTTCTGAAGCGGATGTCCTTGTTTATTCTGATGGAACCACCATTCGTGGGAAAGGATTACGAGCTGATAAAAGTTTAAATAAATTCACAATCATCCAACCAAAAGCAGTCACAGTTGGCGGATCCAATCCACTGAAGGAAAAACCATGAGACAATTGGTGGTTGTATCTCTATTCTTAGGATTTGTTTTGCAATTAAATACTTCGCCGATTCCTATTTTGTATGGGAACGATGATTTTTTTAAATCGGATGATCCAATTCTAAAGAACGAAGATAAAAAATCGAAAAAAGATAAAATCCCAATCATTTGGGGCGGAAGTAGTCTCACACAAGAAGAAAGAGTGGTGAATGGATTTCCAGTAAAAGTTTTTATCTTAGGTGGTGGGGCTTATATTATGCATAAGTCCATTAAACTTAGTGCCAAGGAAATTGAAATCATTGGTGAAGAAGCTCTTATCGGAAACCTAAAAGGCCAAGTGATTGTTGAAGACATTCAGAATGGAGTGACACTCACCGCAACAAAAGGTGTTTATGATAAAGTTGCTGGCACTGTTAGTTTGGAAAATCATCCCATCTTAACTCAAAAAAAAGATGGAAAAATGGTTAGGATTAAATGCCAATCCATCCTTCGGAATTTGGAAGAAGCAAAAACAACTCTCGCAGGAAAAGTAGTTGTTACCTCTGAAGAATTCCAAGTCTTCGGCGAGGATGCAGTTTTTTCCGAAAAGGAAGATCGTATCGATTTAAAAGGAGAACCGTTTTTGTTCTCAGAAAATCGATTTCTCATAGGACAAACTCTTTCTTATTTTGTGAAAGAAGGAAGTATTCAACTGGATGGAGACGCAACCATCTACCAAGTGAGTTACGAAAATAAAAAAGATAAAGAAAAAGATACAGTCACAAAAGAAAGAGTCCTAACATTGTTTTCAGGCAAAACCTTGACTCACTTAAATAAAGGCAAAGAAACCGTTACTTCTATGAATGGTGATGCGTTTATGTACAGAAAAAATTCTGAATTTAAAGCTGATTTATTGGAAAGTAGAAAAAGTAATAAAGAAATAAAAGCTACGGGTAACGTGAGTTATTTGGATAAAGAAAATGGTTATAGAATGGAAGGTGGAATCCTATTTTATGATAAAGAAAAGGGTTATTCTTATTTAACCGAATCTCCCAAAATTGTTTTTTTAAATAAAAAAGATTTAGTAGAACGTGGACAATTAACATCGGTCTTTATTGAAAGATTTGATGAAAAAAATGAAACAGTTGCTCGGGGTGATGTGCAGGTAGAAACACAATCAGCGAAAGCCACTGGTGAGTTTGCCACTTATTATGAAAAAAAAGATGAACTAGTATTGGAAGGAAACCCAACCCTTGTGAGAGACTCTACAAAAGTATCTGCTGGGAAAATCATCTTGTTTCCAAAATCGGACAAAGCCTTGTTAACTGATGGGCTAAAGGTAATCCCGAATGGTGAAAAAAAGTAAAGTAGCGGATAAAAAGAAGGAAATCGATCCAAATGTAAAAACATTTAGGATGGAGAATCTGGTAAAGATCTATAACAAACGTAAAGTTGTGGATGGAGTCAGCTTTTATATCCGAAAAGGTGAAATTGTAGGTCTTCTTGGACCCAATGGTGCCGGAAAAACGACAAGTTTTTATATGAGTGTTGGATTCGTGACTCCCGATGAAGGCCATGTATTTATCGATAATGAGGACTTAACGAAAGCACCAATGCACATTCGTGCTCGTATGGGTGTTGGTTATCTTGCCCAAGAGGCCAGTATCTTTCGTAAACTCACAGTTGCGGAAAATCTGGAAGCTATTTTGGAAACAATGAATTTACCTGGTGATGAAATTATCCGTCGTCGGGATGAACTTCTTTTGGAACTACAAATCATGCGAGTGGCAAATCAAAAAGGTTATACACTTTCTGGTGGAGAAAGGCGAAGATGTGAAATTGCGAGAGCACTAGTTACAAATCCCGACTTCATTTTGTTAGATGAACCGTTTGCGGGTGTTGACCCAATCGCAGTGAAAGATATTCAAAATGTGATACAATCTTTGAAAGAAAGAGGACTTGGGATTTTAATTACTGACCATAATGTTAGGGAAACTTTAAAGATTACAGACCGAGCTTATATCATGTATAGTGGTAGAATTTTGATATCGGGAACTGCGGATGATCTCATCAACGATCCAGAAACAAGGCGAATTTATTTAGGTGAGGATTTTAAACTTTAGATGAAACTCGGGGCTTCACTTTCACAACGCCAAACGCAAAAACTGGTGATGACCCAGGACTTACGTCAGTCCATTGAACTCTTATCTTTATCAACATTAGAATTATCAGATAAAATACAAAACGAATTATTGGAAAACCCATTACTTGATGAAGTGGGAGTTGATGAAAAATCCAAAATGCCCGAACTTTTTTCCATCGACGAAGTGAAACGGTTGGAAAAACTCAATCACGAAAAAAGTACAGATGTTAATTGGCAAGATAGTTATTCGTTAGAAGGTCCAAGAACCTATGATACAGAAGCAAGTGATCGAAACCAAAAGTACATTGAATCTTCTACTCGAGGGGAAACGTTAGAAGAACACTTACTGAACCAACTACGTCTCATCAAACTTACGAAATTAGAATTTGAAATTGGCGAAGTGCTCATCAGTATGATCGATGAAAAAGGATTCATCACAGATGATTTGTCACTGGTATCCAAAGAGATGGGGTATCCAGAAACCAAAGTTCGTAGGGTATTGCAAGTGATCAATGAATTGGACCCAATCGGAATTGGTGCCAAAGATATGCAAGAAACCCTTCTCATCCAAGGAAGGATTTTGTTTCCTGATAACATCGTTTTGCACCAGCTGATAGGGGAATTCCTTTCTGATTTAGAAAAGGTTGATTATAAAAAAATCGCAAAAAATTTAAAAATCACAGAAGAAGAAATTCTCAATTTAGCTAGATTAATTAAAAAATTAGAACCATACCCTGCGACAACTTACCAAGGTAGAAAAATTGATTATGTTGTTGCCGATGTTGTTGTGAAACAAGTGGGAAATGAATTTAATATATTTATCAATGACGAATGGTTACCAAAACTCACGATCCAAGAGGAATACAAAGAATTATTAAATCATAAACTTCCACCAAAAGAGAAGGAATACTTTCAGACAAAGTATAGTTCCGCGCAGTGGCTCATCAGGTCCATCCAACAGAGAAGGCAGACCTTACAGAGAGTTGTCAGTTGTATCATCGATTTCCAAGTTGATTTTTTTAGAGGTGGGATTGGTTTTATCAAACCTCTCACTCTCAAAGAGGTTGCTGAAAAACTGAACTTACATGAATCAACAATCTCTCGTATCACCACCAATAAATACATCCAAACCACTTGGGGAATTTTTGAATTGAAGTGGTTTTTTTCCTCTGGTGTTAAATCTGCTGAGGGTGGAAAAGAAAGTTCCAAAAAAATACATGAGATCATTCGAAATTTGGTCAAAGAAGAAGATGAAAACAATCCTCTCTCTGACCAAGACATCGTAGAACTGATGGAGAAAAAAGGTATTGAAATTGCAAGAAGGACTGTGGCAAAATACCGTAAGGTTTTACGCATCCTTCCATCCAACGAAAGAAAGCGAATCAGTTCACTCAAGGGGTAAACGATGCCAGTTCCAGGAATTACAGTGGAAACCATTCTTCGAGACCATGAAGATTTACAACTTTTACTGGTTACTGGTGAAGTTGGACTTTCGAATCGAATTAATAGTGCTGAGATCAATCGACCTGGTCTTTCCCTTACAGGTTTTTTTGATTTTTTTGCCAACGATCGTATTCAAATTTTAGGCAAAGGGGAATGGGCTTATCTCAATTCTTTGTCTAGGGAAAAACTAAACGAAATCACAGATAAGTTTTTTGAATTCCATCTCAATTGTATCATCTACACACATGGGAATGAACCACAAATTCCTTTTGTGGAAAGAGCAAAAGAAAAAGGAATTCCATTATTCAAAACAGAAATTGCCACCCATCGATTCATTACATTGATTTCGCAGATATTGGACAGAGCCCTCGCACCAAGGACCATGCGACATGGTGTCCTCATTGAAGTATTTGGGATTGGAACTTTACTGACGGGCCGGTCTGGAGTAGGTAAAAGTGAAACCGCTCTCGAACTCATTGAAAGAGGCCACCGTTTAGTTGCCGATGATATGGTTGAGATCAGGCGTCTCAGTGAAAGTTATTTGATAGGATCGTGTTCCGATTTACTCCGTCACCATATGGAAATTAGGGGACTAGGTATCCTTAACATCAAAGATCTGTTTGGTGTTGGATCGGTTAGGGATCATAAACTGATAGAACTCATCATCAATTTAAAAGAATGGGAAGAACAAACTTCTGGAGATTACGAAAGAACAGGAATTGAACAAAGTATGGAAGAAATACTAGGAGTTTCCGTTCCTTATATCGAAATCCCAGTAAAACCTGGCCGAAATATTCCTATCATTGTTGAAACAGCGGCTATGAACCAAAGGTTACGTAAGATGGGAAAAAATAGCGCAAAAGAATTTTCGAATAAACTCAATACCTATATCCAGCAGAGCACCATTGAAACAAATCCAATTAAAGATTAGAGAAGATAGTACGGGACTTCATGCAAGGCCAGCATCTTTATTCGTAAAGGTTGCCGCTAGTTTTCCTTGTGAAATTTTTGTCATGAAAGATGACATTGAAGTGAATGGGAAATCAATTATGGGCCTTATGATGCTTGCTTTAGGACCAGGAACCGTATTTTCCGTAAAGGCTGATGGAAACAAGGAAGAGGAGGCATTACAAGCTTTAGAAACTCTTGTGACTCAAAATTTTGAAACAAATGCCAAGTAAATACTTTCGTTTTTTGCCATCCCTGTCTGACGAAAATCGTTATTATTTACGTGATATTTTTATCTTTTTTTTAACATTAGCCATCTCCGTTGGTTTTTCTGAACTTGTTTTCTTCAGAGAAGAAGAAGATATATCCTTTTACTCAAAATTAGATACTTACGTCTTCATTCTCATTCCGTTTTTTATCCTATCACTCATTTTGAGTTATATCTATAGGAATCGTAGGAATCGTGAAACAGGTAAAATTCGGAGTTCCATTCGGTACAGGCTCACACTTGCCTTTTTATTTGTAGCCCTTGTGCCTTCTTTGCCTATCTTTATTTTGTCATCGAATCTGACGGGAAGGCTCATTGAAGGTTTTTATCGAGTTGATATATCGAATGCTTTACGTTCTGCAAATTTACTTGTCCACCAAGTAGAGAGGGAAAATCAAAAATCTTTTTTGGAACTAGTCTCTCGTTTTCGTTCAGGATTACTTCGTGAAAAATCGGATGGGTTTATGATTTTTCAAAATGGCATCAAAGATGGACTGATTGAAAAAAATGAATACTATTTGGGTTACCGTGAAAAAAATAAAGTTCAGTTTGAATCCAAAAATTTATTCCGTCAATTTTCTGCTCTAGAGTATACCGAATCAAGTAAAAGCGGAATCTACTTAAGTCGCTATTATGATCCAGAAAAATCTTATTTGGTGGCAAAATTTGATCTAGAAGGTGATCGAACAGTTATTATTGCAGAGAGAATCCATAAAGGGATGGAAGCGGATGTATTGAATATTATTAATGCAACATCTACATATGAAAAAGTAAGTTTGTGGAAAGAAAAAATTCCATTTAGTGTTCGCATTACGATTGCTAGTTTTTCATTCTCTATGTTTTTAATTGCAATATTGTTTTCCTTTTTATTTGCAAGGCGAATTTCCAAACCCATTATCGATTTGGCGAATGCGACAAAAAAGGTTTCTCTTGGTGAATCTGATGTTCGATTAGAAAAAACAGAAGAAGGTGAAATGGGGATTTTGATTGATAGTTTCAATCAAATGGTAAGTGATTTAAAAGCAAAGTCTGATGAACTCATGCATACACAACGGATTGCCGCTTGGAAAGAAGTGGCCCAACGTATGGCGCACGAAATCAAAAATCCACTCACTCCCATCCAACTTTCAGCTCAAAGAATCCAGCGAAAATTCCAAAATCCAAAAAAGGAAAATTTGGAATCAGTGATCTTTGATGCAACAGAGACCATCATTGGGCAGGTGCGCGTGCTCGAACATTTGGTTAAGGAGTTTAGTGAATTTGCAAGGATGCCAGTTCCTGTCCTCATCAACCAACACATCAATCCTATTTTGGAAGAAGCGGTAGCCCTTTTTCGAGATACCTCTGATATAGAATTTGAACTAAAATTAGCGGAAAATTTACCAGAGGTATTCCTCGATAAACGTTTGTTTCTTGGTGTGATCAATAATCTTATCAAAAATGCAGTGGAAGCAATATTGTCATTTGACAATTCAAAAGAAGATATGGACATTTTAGAAACAAAACGTAAAAAAATTCGTGTCATGTCAAAACTGCAAAAAAAAGCACTGAGGAAAAGTGTCATTGTTGAGATTGATGATTCTGGCCCTGGTCTCAAGGAAGAATGGAAGGAAAAAATATTTGAACCCTATTTTTCAACAAAGGAAAAACATGGATCAGGAATCGGTCTGACCATTGTCCAAAAAACAATTATCGATCACCATGGTCATATCTCGGTTGAAAACTCAAAGTTAGGTGGATGTAAGTTTCGAATTGAACTTCCCTTGGAACTTTCCTGATGCAAAAAATTATTTATATATTAGATGATGAGAAAGAAATTCGTAAGACATTACGAGTCATTTTGGAAGATGAAGATTATCTTGTTGAGGATTTTTCAAATGGCAAAATGTTAATGAAAGCTTTATCAAAGGAAAGACCTTCCTTATTGTTATTAGATGTTTGGGTTGGAAAGGAAGATGGTTTAGTCATTTTAGATGAGTGTAAAAAACTTTACCCAAGTCTTCCTGTTGTGATGATTTCTGGACATGGAACGATTGAACTGGCAGTGAATGCTACAAAAAAAGGAGCAATTGATTTTTTGGAGAAACCATTGTCCATCGAAAAAGTGATTCAAACAATCGAAACTTCGATTGAAAAAACAAAAGATTCAGAATTACCTGATTTTCAACTCGAGGTAGACCAAATTTTAGGTGAGTCTCCTTCCATCACTCGTGTTAAATTTTCTGTTTTCCAAGCAGCTGAAACCAATGCGCGTGTATTTATTTTTGGTGAAAATGGAACTGGAAAAGAATTAACTGCCAGATCAATCCATCAAAATTCGAAACGCAAAAATGAAGCTTACATTGAATTTAATTGTGCATCCTTGCCAGAAGATACAATAGAACAGGAGTTATTTGGATCTGAAAGTGTCCAAGGGGAACCAAACGAAATCAAAATCGGAAAATGGGAACTGGCACAACATGGCACACTTTTTTTGGATGAAGTATGTGATTTGAGTTTATCCCTACAGTCGAAGGTGTTAAAAGTCATTCTCGATCAAAAAATGGAAAGAGTTGGAGGGAAGGAATCTATTCCTGTAGATGTCAGGATCATAGCTGCTACTAATTCTAATGTAGAAGAAGCAATCCGTGAAGGTAAATTTCGAGAAGATTTGTATTATGCATTGAATGTGATTCCAATCGAATTACCTCCGTTACGTGAAAGAAATCAAGACATTCCCCTGCTTGCAGAATTTTATTTAAAAAAATCAATCTCGAAAAACAATTTATCCCCTAAAACAATTGATCGAGAAGGTCTCGATGCTCTTTCCTCCCATTTTTGGCCAGGCAATGTCAGAGAACTAACCAATATCATTGAGCGATTGAGTATCCTTGTTCCTGGAGATACAATCCGTGCAAAAGATGTGAAAGAGGCACTTCATGGTTTCAAAAAAGCGAATGAAATGGTGGCAAGGGGGGACTTAAAACATGCAAAAGAAGAGTTTGAACGCCAGTACATCATCAAAACTCTACAAATTTGTGAAGGAAATGTGACCCGAACTTCAAAAGCACTAGGGATCGAACGAACACATTTGTATCGAAAATTACGTTCCCTCAATATTTCTGTGGAACAATTGATAGAGGGATAATATGAACCAAAAAACGATCTTAGAAACATTCTCCGATATCTTAAAAGAAACCAAATTTCTTATTCAAAACCAATCTGTATCAGTATTTCGTTTTCAAAATGAAAAAGATCCTAATGATTATGCATTTCCTTGGAAATCCAAGGTCCCGGAATCCTTGGAAATTCAGAAAAAACAACAAAAAGAAAGCCAAAGGAAAAACAGAGAACTTATCAATTTTACTTGCACATTATGCCAAGGAAAACTAAGCGGAGTTAGGCAGTTTTTACACAAAGGACGTAAACCCATATTGGTATTACATTATTCTGGTGCAACCACTGCCAAAGAAAAACCATTCACAAAAACAAGACCCAATCAGATCTTCAAAGACAAACTAACAGAAGTCAGTTGGGATGGGATTGTGAAAAAAGTATTTGGGTTTTCATATGAAGAGTTTTATTATGAAGAGTATCCTGCCTGTACATTTTCTCATACAGATTCAAAAGATTCTGATTGGAACTCTAGATTGGAAAACTGTAAGGTTCATGTGAAAGAGACAGTTGAGGAATTTGGAATTAAAGGCATTGTAATCTTAGGATCTTCTGCTAGGTTACTTTTTGGTGCAGAAAAAGCAAAGGATCAATTGGGAAAAGTGATGGAATGGGAGTTAGGTGGGATAAAAATTCCATTACTCACAACTAGGTCACCGGAAGCACTTGTTTTCCTTGGAGAAAAAGCTAAAAAAGCAGATTCCGAAACCAATCTTTTCCAATATGGCAAAGAAAAACAAGACTTAGAAGATAGTTTTGTCTCCCATTTATCCATATTAAAACCATATTTATAAAATGATTCAATATGCGGAAATTGCTCTTAACTTATCTTGGGAAAGTAAAACCTTAACTTATGTAGTCCCAAATGAGATGACTGGTTTAAAACCAGGCATAAGAGTAGTTGTTCCACTCAATGGAAAAGAATGGGATGGTGTTGTCATCGAACTCCACCACAACGAACCAAATTACGAAACATTAACCATTCTCAAACAAATAGACACAGAACCCGTTCTTACAAAGGAACAACTAGATTTAGCCACTTGGATGGCAGACCATTATCTTTCTTCTCTTGGAGAAGCATTGTTCCTTATGGTACCAAAAGGTAAAAAGCGGAAAATTGATACGGTAAAAGATTTTACCATCCAATCGGAACGTTTACACCCGTTAAATGACGCACAAAAAATAGCATTCCAAGAGATTAAAAACAGTAAGGATTCCAACACGCATTTGTTATACGGAATTACAGGGAGTGGAAAAACAGAAGTATACCTTCATTTGATGTTGGAGATTTTGAAAGAACCAAAAGGGACAGTCATTTTCCTTGTGCCTGAAATTTCTCTTACCTATCCTACTATTTCTAGAATCGAAACTATTTTTCCAGGCCAAGTTGCCGTTTTACACTCACACTTACGTATCTCCGAAAAATTCCAAAACTATTTGGATTTAAAGGAAGGGAAAAAACGTATTTGTATTGGTACAAGATCTGCCATCTTTGCCCCCGTTTCTGACCTAAGGCTTGTCATTATGGATGAGGAACATGACGGGTCTTATAAAGAGAACGGTTCCCCTCGTTACCATGCTCGCCAAGTGGCATTACAAAGAATCCAAAAATCAGGCGGTAAACTTTTACTCGGATCTGCAACACCAAGTGTCGAATTGTATTACCTTGCCAAATCAAGGCAGATTGGCTTTTCACAATTGGAAAAACGTGCCAATCCTTTGGCAAAACTGCCAACGGTTGAGATGGCTGAAAAACAAGAAGACAAAAATCTCATCGTAGGTGATTTACAGTTTAAAATCGCAGATCGTCTGAAAAAAAAAGAACAAATCATTTTACTTTTGAATCGGCGTGGTTATAATCCCTTTATTTTTTCACCTAACACGAAAGAGTTTGTTCATTGTCCAAAATGTACTGCTACTTTATGTTACCATTCCGACCAAACCGTACGTTGCCATTTATGTGGTTATAAATCTAGTTTTCGCAATTTAAAACAAATGATGGGTGAAGATTTGGAACTTTTTGGTGCCGGGACACAAAAGTTAGAAGAGTATTTACTTTCATTATACCCACAAGCAAGGATTGAACGCCTTGATCAGGACAGTTCTAAAAACAAAGATGTAACTAGATCCGTATTAGAAAAATTGGGGGAAGGGGAACTCGATATTTTGACAGGTACCCAAATGATAGCAAAAGGCCTAGATTATGCCAATGTGACCTTGGTTGGTATCCTTAACGCCAATCATGGGTTAGGTGTCCCTGATTTTCGTAGTAGTGAACGAACGTATGCTCTTGTCTCCCAAGTTGCCGGTCGTGCCGGACGAGGGGAAAAACCGGGTGAGGTGATCATCCAATCGAACGATCCTGAACACCCTGTACTCAAAATGGCAAAGGAACAAAATTACCCTGCTTTTTTTGAATGGGAATTACAATTTAGAAAGGATTTGTTTTATCCACCTTTTTCTAGGCTTGCAAGGCTTGTATTTCGTTCCAAATACGAAGAGGTAGCAAACAAACAATCAGTGCTTTATAGCGAACTCATCAAAGATAAAAAAGATGATTCCATTATCATGTTAGGACCAAGCCAATGTCCATTTTATAAAATTGATAATAACTTCCGGTATCATATTTTACTCAAAAGCAAATCGATTTTATCACTCCGTAATTTATTAAAAGAAACGAAACAAAACTTCAAAGTGGATTCAAAATGTTATATAGAATATGATTTGGATCCTTTGGAACTTGTATAAGGAAAGGATATGAAACTCTCAATTGGGTATTTTGGTTCCCCGGAACATTCCAAAGAATTATTACGTATGATCCTCGATGCTGGGATCCAAGTAGATTATGTAGTGACCAATGTGGACAAACCTGTAGGACGAAAACAAATCGTAACACCCACACCTGTGAAAATTCTCGCCGAGGAACAAGGAATTCCCATCATCCAATCGGTTCGACTTCGCACCGATGAGGAAGCGCAAAAAAAAATCCTATCTTACCAGTCTCCCGTGCATGTGGTGTATGCTTATGGTTCGATCGTCCCTGATATAGTGTTTCTGGATCCCAAATGGGGCAGTATCAATTTACATGGAAGTCTCCTTCCTAAATACAGAGGTGCCTCTCCCGTACAAAGTGCTCTCCTCCATGGAGAAGAAGTCACTGGCTTTACCATCCAATACCTTGCGAAAGAAGTTGATTCAGGGGATATCATTTCCCAAAAGTCTTGGAAGATCCCAAAGGAAGAGACAACAGGATCTCTCTTGCGAACCATCACAAAGGTGGGTGGGGAAGAGATCATCCAACTTTTAAAAACGGTAGAATCGACTGGAGAACGTTTGAATGGAACCCCACAAAGGGAAGAGGAAGCCACACATTGCCAAAAGATCACGGCAAACCACAGGCCAGTCCTCTGGGCAAAATCGGCAAATGAAATCCACAACCAAATCAGGGCACTTTACCCAGACCCTCTGGCAACCACTGAATTCCGAGAGAAAAAGCTAATCCTTATCTCTTCTTTTTTACCTGAGGAACAAGGTGAACAGATCCCGATCCCAGAGGGAACAAAACCAGGTTCCTTTTTTCTTCACCAGAAAAAAAGGCTTTTCTGCCTCTGTGGAGACGGAAACCTGCTTGGTATAGATACCTTACAACCCGAAGGGAAAAAACCCATGAAAGGTTTTGAATTTTTTAATGGGGCGCGGGTTTTGGCCGGAGAATCATTTACGTGAAAGAAAAGTTTCTTAAAATTTTACCTTACAGTGGTTATGTTCTATTTGTTTCCTTAGGACTTTTAGTGTTTTTTGTCGCAGCATTTCTTGTGGTTGTGGTTCGTACCAAAGAAGAACAAAAGGTGATGATGCCTTATGTGATTGGGAAAAACTACATCGAAGTACATAACGAACTACAACGTTTGCAACTCAAAGTGAGATTGGAATCGGAACGAATCCCTGAAAAAACAGATGGGATCATTTTAAGCCAATCGATTGATGCGGGAAAAGAAGTAGAGGCTGGATCCAAATTGTATCTTACTGTCAACATTGGGTTTGACCGAGTGACAATCCCCGATGTCAAAGGACAAGATCTCAAACGTGCCAAGGCAATTCTCGAAAAGGTATTATCTGGCGAAGTGTATGTTCCCTTACAAATAGGTGGGATCACATATGTTCCTGCAGTGGGAGATGAACCCGCTGACACCATCATTGACCAAATTCCTGCACCGGGAAAAGAAACCCATTCCGGCGAAAAAATTTACCTGCTTGTGACAGAAACAAATCCGGAGAAAAAAACGAGCCAAAATGCAAAAGACGGTTCCGATGAATCGAAGTTAGTTGGAATTCCTGTGCCTTTTGCCGTTGATTATTTGCAGAGGAAAAAAATTCCATATCGGATTAAAGAAGCCACAAAACCTGAGTTTCGTGAAGGCCATGGACTTGTTTCTTCTTTTGAATTAAAACCAACAGGTGCCGAAATTGGAGCATTTTATCTAAAACCTTCTACTTCACTTGTCCAAGATTATGAATTTTTGGAATACGAAATTGATGATGATGATGTATATTCAGCTAAGGTAAGTTATTCGAAGCCAGGTGAAGACATAGAAATCGAAAAAGAGATCTTAACAAGCCAATCTCTCAAAGAAGATGAAAAGGTGCGTTTTGTCATCCATCGTTTTGCCAATACCAAAGTCACTCTTTTGGGAAAAGAAACGGGTGTAGCCAAAGTTTGGAAATTAAAAGGTACTTATTAAGATGAAAATATCTGCTTCGATTCTTGCAGCAAAACTCACTGGTCTTTCCCAGGAACTTCCTACTTACAAAAAAGATAGTATCGATCTCATCCATATCGATGTGATGGATGGGAATTTTGTACCACAAATTTCCTTTGGGGAAGCATTCACAAAGGAAGTGAAGTCTCACACAGACATCCCTCTAGACGTTCACCTGATGGTAAGTAACCCAGAACTCCATGTTCCTAAATACTTTGACTTAAAGCCGTATTGTATTACATTCCATATTGAAACGACCAATTTCTCAGTAAGGCTCGCAGAAGAGATCCGCAAAGCAGGGATTAAAGTGGGTGTTTCCTTAAATCCCCAAACACCACCCGAATCGATCTCTCAAATTTTGCCATATCTGGACCTTGTTCTTCTGATGACTGTTGACCCTGGTTTTTATGGGCAATCCTTTGTGAAATCGGGATTTGAAAAAATCGCTGCGGTTCGAAAACTCACAAAACCATACAATATCGAACTGGAAGTGGATGGGGGAGTGAACGAATCCAATATGGAAGAACTCGCAAAACTGGGTGTGGACATCACTGTCGTAGGCTCTGGGCTCTACAAAACGGGTGATCCGAACGCTCAGGGTAAAAAATTAAAGGAACTTGCTGCAAGTGCCAGAACTCGCTCTTGACAGAACGTCCCTATTTAAAAAACTCGCTAGAAAAGGGGTATTTTTCCTTGGTTAAATTAAGATTACAAAGAACGGGAACAAAAGCAGACCCGCACTATCGCATTGTTGCAGCAGACATTCGTGCACCACGAGATGGTAAATTCATCGAAGCGATCGGACACTTTCACCCAACTGCTTCTGCTGTTAAAAAAGCAACTTTCAACGAAGAAAAAACTCTTTCTTGGTTAAAAAAAGGCGCACAACCAACTGAGACTGTACTCGCTCTTTTGAAAAAAGACGACGTTTGGTCAAAATTCAAAGGTTAGTCGATTCATGGATTCCTTAGTTCGTTATATCGTGACATCTCTCGTTGACCAACCAGACCAGGTAGCGGTCAACCAAGTACCCGGAGAGGAAGAAACTGTGATCGAACTTCGGGTGGCTCCAAAAGACCTCGGGAAGGTGATCGGAAAAAACGGAAGGATTGCGAAATCTCTTCGTACGGTGTTACAAGCCGCGGGAACCAAACAAGGCAAAAACTATACTTTAGAAATTGTCGACTAAACCAAGTTTAGTGAAAGTGGGGGTCTTTGGATCCTCACATGGAATCAAAGGGTTCATCAAAGTTTTCACAGAAGGGGAAACACTTGGTTCCCTGAAAAGTCCTACCACCTGCACCGTCCAGGACCCTCTAGGCAAAACCACAACGATTGAAATTGAATCAATCAAACCCAACGGAAATCATTTTCTCGTAAAAATCAAAGGGTATGACACACCTGAGACAGTTGTGAAGTATCGTGGTTTTTCTCTGCTTTGGAAAAAGGAAGACCTCCCCAAGCCAAATGTTGGGGAAATTTATACAGAAGACTTAATTGGTCTCGAAACCATTTCCAAAGAAACCAAATCACCACTCGCTTACAAAGTCACTGACGTTATCGATAACCCAGCTCACCCTATCTTAGAATGCAAACCCATCTCTGGCGACGGGGAAACCATCCTTGTTCCCTTTCTCAATCGATTTGTAGGGGATTGGAATTTAGAAGCAAAAACAATTGAGATGATCCAATGGGAGCAGTGGTTTGAGGTTTAATTTCATCACCCTTTTCCCAGAAAAGATCACCTCTTATTTTGACACAGGGATTCCTGGAAAAGCCGTGAAACAAGGGGTTGTGGAAATTAATACAGTCCACTTACGTGACTTTGCCGACAACAAACACCAAAAGGTAGATGATACCATTTACGGTGGTGGTCCCGGAATGTTATTACAAGTGGGACCCATTTACCGTGCCCTCGAATCCCTCGGAGACAAAAAAGGGAAGGTCATTTTACTCAGTCCTTCTGGGGAACTTTTCAACCAAACCCTGGCTCGTGAGATTTTTGAATCCTCTGATACCTTTACCTTGATCTCGGGGTATTATGAAGGGGTCGACCATCGTGTCACGGAGCATTTAATTGACAGGGAAGTGGCCATTGGAAACTATGTTATTTCATCGGGGGATTTAGCTGCTCTCGTTGTGGCAGATTGCCTGTCTCGGTTTGTACCGGGGTTTTTGGGGAAGGAAGAAAGCCTTCTCGAAGAATCACACAACGAAACGGAAGAATTAGAATACCCCCAGTATACGAAACCCTATGATTTTATGGGTTGGACTGTTCCTGACGTGCTCCTCGGTGGACATCATGAAGAGATCCGGAAATGGCGGCAAAAAAACCGCAAAACAAGAAATCATTCTTAGAGGAAGCCATGAATCAGATTCTAGAAACAGCACTCGCAGGCGAAGCAAAGAACGAACTTAATTTCGAAATTGGTGATACTGTAAAAGTTCATTACAAAATCGTTGAATCTGGAAAAGAACGTGTTCAGGTTTACGAAGGTGTTGTGATCTCTATCGCGAACAAATCACAAAGCAAAACTTTCACTGTAAGACGTGTTTCTTACGATATCGGAGTGGAACGTATTTTCCCACTCCATAGCCCAAGAATTGCAAAAATTGAACTCGTTCGTAAAGGATCTGTTCGTCGTGCAAAACTCTTTTATCTCCGAGATAAAAAAGGAAAAGCAGGACGTATCAAAGAAAGAAAAGGCGGACAAGCAATTGTTGCCAAAGACAAAAAGAGACAGGACGAAGCTTCTAAAGCAGCGAAAGCCGCTACCGCAGAAGCACCTAGCGCATAATTTCTTTCGATCTAACGGCCATCAAACGGCCGTTTTTTCCTGAATTCCAAATCCCCGAATTTGTTAGCTTTTCATTTGATGAAGCAGGCCGTGGCACACTTGCGGGTCCTGTATCCATAGGTTGTGTTTCTTTTGATTCCCTTTCCTTACAAAAAATCCAATCAGGTGAAATATTAAAAGGCCTACGCGATTCTAAAAAAATCCCAGAACCCAAACGCCTCGAACTCCGCAAAGAAATTTTAAAACACGTCCAGTATTGGCATGTTTCTTTTGTCAGTGCAAAATACATAGACAAGTTCAATATCAACCAAGCCATCTTTTATGGGATAAGCCGTGCATTGCCGAAAGTTACGGCCGATATGGGACGAACCAAACAAATTGGGAATCTGATTCCCAATTCCCAAAAAGAAGATTTAGATCCCGTTTCGAATTTAGAAAGGAAACCCTTTCTGTTTTTAGATGGGAATTATAAACTCAAACTCACAAACCCAATCGAAGGGTATCTATCCATTCCGAAGGGGGATGATTTAGTGCCATCAATCTCTGCTGCCTCAATCCTTGCGAAAACCTTCCGAGATGAATTTATGGAAAAGATGGATTCCAAATACCCTGGGTATGGTTTTGCCAAACACAAAGGGTATGGAACGGAAGAACACCGGGAGGCTCTACGAAAACTTGGAATTTCTCCGATCCACAGGTTGAGTTTTTGTGATTTTCTCCGAAGGGAAGGGAGTGAGCCCTCTCTTTTCTCCCATTAATGTTTCTGGCAATGCCTTTTCCCAACTCCTACATTCGATCGGTAAAAAGCTCCCACAAGAATTAGAAACAAACGGAAGTTTGGCCAAAAAAACAGTCCACCCAATCCCAAAAAAGGCAGGGAATCTTTCCCTAGAGTTGGTTTTTGAAAATCAAAAACCCTTACAAAAAGAGAAACTAACTGTTTCCCATCATCTTACAAATCAGAAGGCTAAGGAATTATCTCGTTGGGAATCCTTCACGTTATATAGTGGAAACGATTCCAGGACAAGTGAACCCACTTCCCTAAAAAACATTTGGAATTTTTTCCTCGGAGAATCCAAGGGAACAGATTTTTTTTCGGTTCATAAACGTGAAAAAAAAGAAAACCTAGAGATGGTAGTGGAACCAAATGAAAAAGGATTCACACTCTATGTGTTTTGGAAGGCAGAGGATTTTGGTCCATTAGGGATTCTTTTTTATTATGAACCAGAACACCAAAATCCTGTGCACATCGAGTTTGTGAGTCATGGAATGGAAAAGGTAGGAAGTCTTTCGGATTCACCAGACCTCAAACAGAAGTTACAGGATTTACTACGGGACTTCCCTCAAATTGGAAGTATCAATTTTGATGAATGGAATCAATCCTCCTATAACGGGGATTATAGATGAAACAAAAAATGGTAGCTCTTGCTTACAACCCGAAAGAACATGTAGCTCCAAAAGTTGTAGCTAAGGCCGAAGGGAATTTAGCAAATCACTTAGTTCGGATTGCAGAAGAGGCAGGTGTCCTCATTGTAAAGGATGAAGTGATGGTAAGTACATTAGAACATCTCCCCAATGGCAAAGAAATTCCAAGAGAATTGTATGAAGTGGTCGCAGCTGTCTTTCGGATCCTGGTTTTAGAAAGAGAAAAGAAAAACAATTGAAGTTTCTACGCTTCTTACTAAGATTTACGCAATTATGCGGAAAATCTCCATACGTGACTTAGAGGCAGGTTCTAAGTTTACCAAGTCTCTTTACCTGGATAAGGACACTGTTTTTGTTGGAGCCGACCAACCAATCACACAACAAGACTTAGACCGCCTTGTGCAATTTGGGATCACGTTTATCCTGACTGATGGTGAAAAAGTCACTGCGGATCAAAATGATAAATCATCTGGTACAACTGGTCCTGGTTATTTCGATACCAACCTTCCATTTTACCAAGATGACGAAAATTCCACTCGGTATAAATACCTTCTAGAAAAGGCAAATTCATCCAAAGTTGAATTTAATGCAGTATTTAAGGATTGTTTTGACTTAGTTCAAAAAACGTATAAATCAGCATCTGAAGGTCGTTATACGGAAATTAGAGAGTTTCGTGAAATTGCAGAACGAATCGCTGACCACACGAAAACAAACGCACAGATCCCTATTTTGCTTTTATCACATTCCCACTCTGGATATTACCTATACACTCATATTTGTTATGCGACATTTTTTTCCGTGATGTTAGGAAACTTCTTAGAGTTCTCTAGACCCAAACTCATTGATTTGGCACTTGCTTCTCTTTTTGCAGACATTGGAATGGTGACTGTTCCCGAAGAAGTTTCTGAAAAAAAGGGTAACCTAACGGAACTGGATTTAAAGACCATCAAACGCCACCCCGTCACAGGATACCAAATCCTTACCCAAAGGTTAAAATTAAAAAACTCACTTGCGATTGTTGCTTTGCAACACCATGAAGCAGTTGATGGATCCGGTTACCCACAACGTATCCTTGCCAACCAAATTGAAGAACTAACAAAAGTGTTTATGATTGCCGACCAATTTGCTGCTATGATCCACCCAAGGCCCTACCGCGCCGCGATCCTTCCGTATGAAGCGATGAAGATCATGATTAGTGAAAATGTGAACCGTTTTGATTTAAAAATGGTAAGGCTCTTTTTAAATAAACTTTCTATGTTTCCTGTGGGGTCCGGAGTTGTACTTTCTGACCTCAGAATGGGTATGGTGATTGAATCCAATAAAGACAAACCACTAAGGCCTGTTATCCGTGTTACAAAGGATGCAGATGGCAAACGACTCAAACACCTTGAATTTGTAGATTTAATGAAAGATTTAAATTTGTACATCCAACAAGCGATTCCATTCTCTCAGATCTATTAGGGATTAGTGAACCCATCATGTTTCCTTTATAAAAAAGGAGAAGGAGATATAGATGAAAAGGTTTTTAATTTGAATAAAACAACGATTGGAAAACTCGGGGAAAGGTTTGCATGTGAGTTTTTAGAATCCCAAGGCCATACCATTCTCTTCCAAAACTACCGAAAACGGATCGGTGAAATTGACATAATTAGTCTCCAGAACGAAACCCTTCATTGTTCGGAAGTCAAAACTTGGAATGAAAAAAATGGATTTTTTCCCAAGGAGTGCCTTCATGTGACAAAACGTGATCGAATGCGGAAGGTATATTTCTCTTTATTACAGGAAATACCTGCCTTCTACCACCTAACAACTAGCTTTAATTTGCTCCATATCACCGAAAAAAAGGAAGTGCGTTTTTATTCGTCAATCTTCTAAATACTTCATCAAGGGAATTTTGTACCGAACCGATTGGTTTTGTATCCCACAAGGGAAACGCTCTCAAGGATGAGAGTTTGATTGTTACAAGGAAGTAACCACATGAGTCAATTTAGTGTATTTGGGAATTTAGCAGAAACCGATGAATTTGGACCTGATCCTGTACTCCTTCGCAAGAGGGGAATGGCATCTACCATCCAAAAAAAATTTGATACCTATAAGAAAAAAATCGATGATCCTGCCTATATGGATTATGCGATCAATAAGATTGCAATGGAAATATCACATTTTATTTCCAAATAATCAACCTAGGCTATAAATCCACTGGTATCCCAAAGTATAATCCAAAGCCTCTTGAATATGTACTTCCTTTGTTCTAGGGGAGAGGTTCCAATCTGCAATCGTCCTTGCGAGAGAAACAATTTGTTTTTTCTTTCGTAGGGATAAATGTTTTGTATCTTTACCCATTTCCAATTGTTTCAAGATAGAGAGTGGTTCTCCGGTAGGAATTGTTTTTTCCTTTCGAAATCGAAATCTTTCTTTTACAATCTGTTTTAATCGAATTTCTTCCAATCGTATATTCCGATCCTCTGAAGTTTCAAATAAAGTTTGGAATACGGTGATACGATCAATAAATGCTCCACTTATTTTTTGAAGGTACAAACGAATTTTTTGTAAGGAACAATGGCAGTGGTTTTGGCTTTGGTAATTTCCACATGGGCAAGGATTCGAAGAAAGTAAAAGCGTGAAATCTGTTTTGATTTTTGTGACTTCATTCATCCTTGTGATTTCTAGATAAGAATCTTCCATTGGCATTCGTAAACTCTCTAAGATTCGATCCTTAAATTCGAGTGCTTCATCTAAAAACAAAATCCCTCCTTCTGCTTTTGTGATTTCGCCAGGTTGGTAAGGAAGGCCACCACCAATTAAACCCACTTCAGTGGTAGAATGATGAGGCGAACGAAAGGGAGGTTTGTTTGTGGGGATCTCAAAGTCACCTTTTGTAGTCCAATTTCCAATCAACTTGGAAATTGAAGGGTTTCGTGGTGGGAGGAGGGGTTCGAGTAACCGGTGTAACATGGTTTTCCCGGCACCAGGACTTCCTAGTAAAATGCTATGGTGGTTACCGAGTATGGCATATAACAATCCCTGGAAAACTTTCATTTGATAGGGATTTAAGAGAACTTCCTCCCAAAAAAGGGACTCATTCGTTTCGAATGTTTGGTTTCGAATTTCTGGTTTTTGTTTTCCGATGGATTCTAATCCTTGTAAGTGGGAAAGGAAATAATATTCACCTTCTGGCAAGGGAAAGAAACGCAAACTCGTCGGAACACAGAGGATTTTATTTTCTTCTCTTTCGCGTTGCCAAAGGAAGGGGAGGAGTTCTTTTCCTCCCACAAGGCTACCGTCAAGGCCCAAGTTTCCCAAATAGAGGATGTTGGGGTCTGGAATCTGGATTTGGTCTGTTGCTTGTAATATTCCAACTGCCACTGCCAAATCCAAACAGACCTTCTTCTTTTGGATGTGTGTGGGTTTTACATTAATGATGATGGTTTCGATGGGAAAATCATAGGATGAGGCCTCTATTGCCAAACGGATGCGGTCTCTGGCCTCCTTTGTTTCCTGAGTGACATTGCCCAAAATTTGAAAATGGGGGAAACCCCTCCGAATCCCAACCTCCACTTGGATCTCTTTTGTACCATTCCATTCGTATAACAAACTTCCAACTTCTGCACGTTTGGGTCCCACATTGAAAAGAGGTAGAATGAATCGCTTTTGGTCCAAAAAATAAAAAAGACTTTTCATAATTAAGGCATCATGGTGACTTTTCCTGAGAGTTTGCTTTGGTTTGTAGTATCATTCGTGTATTTCCCCTCGTTCTTGTCCTTGTGTTCAGCCAGTGTTCACAACGGCTGATCAAAAAAGAAAAGTTAAGGGAGATCAATGAATTCTATGATGGGAAAACATACGCACTGCGTGATGATATCAAATTTTCCCAAACGGAAGTTTGGAAAAAAGGTACCCTAGTTAAGATCTACATCGAATCAACTCCCTCTCTTTTAAAATTGAAAGTATACCCAATCCAAGAATCACGTGAGTCTTCGGTGGGAAAACTTGCAGACTATATCATCAATGATGATGTGAAAAAAAGAGAATATGACTTGGCGGACGTGGAAGAGTGGGTGAACCAAAAATTCACACTCATGGAACAAAACGCCAAAAAAACAAAGAAATAAAGGTTTGGGATGCTCTCATTGTTCGATTATTTTGATTTTCCAGCTTTCTTTCTTTCTCATTCAAGAATCTTCGGTTTAGTTCCCGATAGGATATCTGTGAAGGTTCTTCGGTTGGTAACATTCGTTTTGTTGTTTGTGGGTGGGACAGGTGTTTCTGCCAATCCATTCCAAAAAATCCACCAAGAAATCAATGATAGCCTTCCTTCTGGTGATGGAACGGTATTTCGCCTTTTTAGTAACCAATCCCAAGAATCAGAAGTTCACAAATTATTCTCGGTCGGTGTGAACCAAACATCAGAAGAGGAAGAAGTGGAACTTGCCTCACTAGACCTCCCGAAATATATCGATGTATCCCCAGTTGTCAGTAACACAGTGGTTCATGAATCTGGGATTGTTGTGAAAAAATACACGGTCCAAAAAAAGGACAATCTTTCCAAAATTGCCCGTTCCTTTTCCATCGATGTTGCGAAACTTAAAAAAGCAAATTCCCTAACGAATGACCAATTGAAGGTAGGCCAAGTGTTAGAAGTGCCTGTCCAAGTCAAAAATGCATCCTCTTCCAGAGTAGTTTTAAAAAAGATTTTCATTTTACCTGTACCACAAAGCCGAGTCACATCTCGTTTTGGACGCCGTGTGGACCCGTTTAACAAATACAACCGAGTGTACCACTCAGGTCTAGACCTAGCAGCAAAAGTGGGGGCACCTGTCCTTTCGGCTGCAGATGGTGAAGTTGTATTTACGGGTCGAAATGGTGGGTATGGAAATTCTGTCACCATCCAACACAAAAATGGGTATAAAACAGTTTACGCCCATTGTTCTCAGATTTTAGTTGAGGTTGGGGAAACGGTGAAGATGGGCCGGGTAGTAGCACTTGTCGGTAGGACAGGGACTGCAACTGGGGCGCATTTGCATTTTGAAGTGTTCCGAAACGGGAAAATTATGAATCCTGAATCAGCTCTTGGCATGACAGAAAAACATGTCACAAAACTTCCCAAATCTGAAGTAGCCGGAATGTAATCGGAGTTTTTCTCCGATTTGTGGGGAGCATGAATTTAATCCTTCAAAGAATCCAATCGAGTCAGTTTTTAACATTGATTCCGGTGGTTTTGTTATTTTCGTTTTCCCTTGCGTATTTATTAAAACTTGTCCTTCTCCTTTTATTTTCGACTGAAACTGGGATGAATGTGGGGAGCCAAGTCCGTCCCAAACAAACAAGACAAGAAGTCATCCTTGCTGTTAGTACTTATGAAGATATAGTCACTGGGAATCTCATCCGTGGACAAGTATTCGATCCGAACGATGCCACAAAACGGGGTGCGGACGGAAGCCCTCTTGACCCAGAAATCGCCCAAGACAATGGAGATGATGACCAGATGCTTGTCACAGGTACTTTGTCTGGCCACTGGTCCTTTGCGCGGGTTACCATCAGGGAAAAACAAAACAATGATTCTGAAGAATATGGTGTAGGGGAAATGGTAGGTGGTTACAAAGTCCAAACCATTGAACAACACTATGTAGTGCTTAAAAAAGGGGGCCTTAGCCTTCGCGTCAATATTGGGGAAACACCAGCGCAAGCCAAAGAAAGAATCCGGCCAAAAGATGCGGCAGCTGTCTCCAATTTGGGACCTTCGAGCCAAACCATTCAAAAAGTTCTATCCAGAGAAGATGTCAATCGTAAGCTAAAGGACCCAAACACCATTTACAAAAATGCAAGGTTTGGCCCTCATTTGGTAGACGGAAAGATCGAGGGTTACAAAATCTATCAGGTGGCAAAAGACCATGTCTTTTATTCACTTGGCGCGCGGGGTGGTGATATCATCAAACGAGTCAATGGAATGCCACTCAATGAAACAGAGAAAATGTTGGAAATTTGGGGTTCGATCAAACAGGCTCCGAAAATTACAGTGGATTTAGAACGACAAGGCAAAATAATCACATATGAATTTATCATTCGGAATTAAAATGAGAAATCGTCTCCCATTCGTTATACTATGCATTTGCCTTTATTTAATTGTGACACCCAATTTCTCCCAAGAGAAAGGGAAACCAAAAGCAAAAACGTCTCAAGAACCAGCTAGTTTCACTGCAGATTGGCGAGACACAGAACTCAAAGACTTCCTTATGGGAATGAGTGCTATCATCAAAAAGAACATCTTAATTGATGATGCGGTGAAAGGTAAAAAAATCACCATCATCTCTCAAAAACGTGTTCGCATTGAAGATGCGTTTGGGTTTATGAAGTCTGTTTTAGAAACACAAGGTTTTGGACTCATTGAAGAGAATGATCTCATCAAAGTCGTTAAGATCAAAGATGCACTTGCCAAATCCCAAATTGTCAGAATTGGAAAAGAACCTGTTTCTGAATCGGAAGTTGCCTTAAACAAAACGATTACACAAATTGTTCCTTTAGAATTTTCGAATGCGATCGAACTCGAACCAATTCTCAAACGAGTGACAAGTCCTGATACAGATATCATCATTCCTAAAAACCAAAATACTCTTATCTTTTCAGGATCAACTGCTGACATTAACAAGTTACTAAAGTTAGTTGATAATTTGGATGTAAGAGCTGATGGTCCAGGATCCATTTCGTCTGCTGGTGACATTCATATCTACACATTGGAATACAATGAAGCAGAAAAACTAGCTGCCATCCTTGTCAAATTGGATATGCCGGATGCACCAGTTGCTCCCGCGCAAACCCAACCTGGGGAAGCGGGGCAAGAAGTGAAACAAACTCCTCCTCCACAACAAAATCCCCAAGCACAGAGAGTGCCTGGCAAACAAGATAAAATCAAAGCAGTTGCCCATAAAGAATCAAACTCACTCATTGTGACAGCAACCCCACAAGAATGGGAAGAAATCAAAAAGATCATTAAGATTTTAGATACACCGAGAAAACAGGTGTTACTTGAGGTGCTCATTGTCGAACTCAGTTCGACTGACCTAAATGACTTTGGTATCGATTGGAGATACCAAGAACTTGCCTATGGACAGTTTAACACTGGTCTTGCGGCGCAAGGGGGTGTGATTGATAAAAATGGAAGACCAACAAACGTAAACACACTTTCAGGATTTTCACTTGGCTTTATCAGACGTGGTGGACAACAAATCATTGGTATCTTAAACGCAAACTCAACCAATGAAAATTTCAATGTATTGTCTGCTCCTCAAATTTTGACCCTAGACAACCAAGAAGCAGAGATCAATGTGGGTCAGGACGTTCCCGTTCGTACCCAAAATAGAAACGCGGGACTTGGTGGAGACAATGCGGTAACAGTGGCAAACTTTGAATACCGTCCAACAGGGATTAAACTCAAATTTACTCCTCACATCAATAAAAACAATCGGATCACACTTGATTTGTACCAAGAGATCAAAAACGTAGCGGGGATTTCTTCGGAAGCAACGGGGGGAAACCCAACCTTCAACAAACGAGATATCAAAACAACCATCGTTGTGGACAATATCCAAACCATTGTGATTGGAGGACTTCTTTCGAATGACAAACAGAAAAAAGTGCAAAAGATCCCAATTTTGGGTGAGATCCCACTCCTTGGAACTTTATTTCGCCGCACTACCAATCAAAATCGAAAAACCAATTTGATGGTATTTTTAACTCCGCATATCCTAGATGATCGAGATAAATCGGATCGTATGACCATCCAAAAGAAAAATGAACAAGAAAGGATGGTAGATGAACGAGAAAAGAAACTGAGATGAGAAAAAGTTTAGGTCAGATTCTTTTAGAAGATGGAATCCTTACCATTAAGGATTTGGAAGATATTTCCAAACAACAGGAAAAAACAAACCTTCCCATCACTCACATCATTCAAAAAAAAGGTCTCGCTTCTGAGACCGATATCTTAAAGGCACTTGCAAAACTCCATAAAATGGAGTTTTACGACAAACTTGAGTTTGTTGCTAGTGATGAAATTTTTAGCAAAATCCCACTAAAACTTGTACAACGTTCGAAAATTGTTCCCTTCCTCGTAAAAGGGAAAAAGGTTTTTGTTGCGACAAGTGATCCAACGGATCTCCATCCCATGGATGATATGCGTTCCTTCTTAAAAGGATACGAAATCCAATTCGTTCTTGCTACAGAAAACGAAATTATGCGAATCGTCCACTCTCAGTTTGATAAAACAACTGCAGAAGCAAAAGAGATGATGGATGAGATGGACGGAAGTTTTGGAGAACTTTCCGATGCCTTTGAATCCGATGCATTAGATTTATCCAATGAAGCACCTATCATTAAAATGGTGAATGTGATTTTATCGCAAGCCGTTTCGGAAAGGGCATCGGATATCCACGTTGAACCATTTGAAAAGTCTGTTGTGGTCAGATACCGTGTGGATGGTGTTTTACAAAAAGTATTAAATCCACCAAAATCCTATTTGGCTGGTATTTCGACTCGTATTAAAATTATGTCGAACCTAAACATTGCGGAAAACAGGCTTCCGCAAGATGGACGAATCAAACTTAGGTTAGCTGGAAAAGATGTGGATGTTCGGGTGTCCATTATCCCTTGCCAATTCGGAGAACGAATTGTAATGAGGATATTGAATAAAACCGATCAAAAGTATTCCATTGAAACGATGGGTTTTAACCCACAAATCCTAAAAGAATTTAAAGAACTCATTTATAAACCGTATGGAATTATTTTGGTAACTGGTCCAACAGGATCTGGAAAATCAACAACCCTCTATTCTGCACTTTCTGAAATCAATACAGAAGAACGAAACATCATCACTTGTGAAGACCCAGTGGAATACCAAATGGATGGAATTTCCCAAATGCAGATGAATGATAAAATTGGACTGACTTTTGCAGCGGGACTTCGTTCGATTTTACGACAAGACCCGGATGTTGTCATGGTGGGGGAGATCCGTGATGAAGAAACTGCAAGGATTGCGATCCAAGCATCCCTTACAGGTCACTTGGTTTTTTCCACCCTTCACACAAACGATGCTTCTTCTGCTGTGACAAGGCTTGTGGATATGGGGATTGAACCTTATTTGATTACAAGTTCTGTACTTGGTTTTATGGCGCAAAGGTTAGTACGTGTGATCTGTAAAGATTGTAAAACATCTTACAGGCCAACTGACAAAGATTTGGCGGGACTTGGCATCCTAAGAAAAGAACTGAAAAATGGTGTATTGTATCGTGGTAAAGGTTGCAGTTCTTGCCTCAATTCTGGATACAAAGGACGAACTGGTTTGTATGAACTCCTCACCATGAATGATGAGATCAAACGTGCAATTTTACAGGGTGCTGATGCCAATCGGATCAAAGAACTTGCAGTCAAAAATGGTCTTTCCACCTTACAAGAATACGGAAAGTATAAGGTCATCGAGGGAGTGACTACTCCTGAAGAAGTCCTTCGGGTATCTTAAGTTTTATGCCACTGTATACGTACGTTGCCTTTAATAAAAAAGGAAAAGAAGAAAAGAACATCATCGATGCTGTCAATTTACAAGCAGCACGAAATAAATTAAAAGCAAAAGGATTGTATGTCCGTTCGATCCAGGAAGATCGAGAAAAAGAAGAAAGAGAATTATTTCCTTTTTTATCCAAACTGCTGTACCGAATTCCTAGAAAGGAAGTTGGACTTTTTTGTAAACAACTAGGAACTCTCATTGGAGCGGGAATTCCTCTTGATAAATGTTTATTATCCATCATTGACCAAGTCGAAAATATCTATTTCAAAAAAGTTTTAATTGAGATGAGGGCCGATATCACGGAAGGTTCAAGCCTTTCCGAGTCGATGAAAAAACATAAAACTGTGTTTCCTGACCAATATCCGAGTTTGATTTCTGTCGGTGAGTCTACAGGGAATTATGAAAACACCTTGCACCGGTTAGCGGAACTAGAAGAAAAGTCTTCTGAATTGAAATCGAAAGTGCAAGTGGCAATGATTTATCCTATGATTATGGGACTTCTTTCTCTTGGTGTATCTATCTTTTTACTTGTTGTTGTGATTCCCCAAATTGAACAATTATTTGCATCCTTTGATGCAAAACTTCCACTTCTCACACGAGCTGTGATTTTTTTATCCTATGTATTAACCAATTATTGGTATTTTATTTTGGGTCTGATCTCGTTTAGTTTTCTTGGATTTTTGAAATGGAAAAGTTCGGAAGAAGGTAAAAAAGTTTGGGATAAATTTTTACTGGGACTACCAGTCATTGGAACCTTACTCCGTAAAATTTTAGTTTCTAATTTTGCAAGAAACCTTTCTATTTTACTCCTGAATCGAGTTCCCTTAATTGTTTCTCTGAATATTGTATCGGATGTGGTTGGGCATACTGTTTTTAAAGAAGAAATTGATGCTGCGATTATCAAAATCAAAGAAGGTGGAAAATTATCCGATTCCTTACAAGGTTCGCAAGTGCTCCCACAGATGGTTCTCGGGATGCTAAGCGCTGGGGAAGCTTCCGATAAGGTTCCTGAAATGATGAATAAACTCTCAGAAATCTATGAATCTGAGGTTGATACAGCAATAAAATCTTTGACCCAATCCTTAGAACCCATGATGATCATTGTAATGGGTGGAATTATTTTTACCATTATGGCGGCGATTATGACGCCAATGTACAAACTAACTCAAGAAATCCAGGGGATGTAGAGTTTATGAAAATGAAAGGAAAAAACAGAAAGATCCGTGAGGGACTCACTCTAATTGAGATCACAGTGGTGATGCTTATTTTAGGTTCCCTTATGGCGATTCTTTACTCAAGTATCGGTAACCGCGGTGAAGGGGAAAAAAAACTAAAACTGAAAAATGACAGTGCTGTTTTAAAAACTGCATTGGAACGTTATTTGGAAGTTTATGATAAATACCCTTCTGAGGAACAAGGTTTACAGGCGTTAATCGAAAAACCAGATGATGACAAGATTGGTGATGATTATGAACCAATCATTCGGGAAAAGGCAGTTTTAAAAGACCCATGGAAAACACCGTATGTGTTAAAATTTGAAGGTGCTGTCCCTCAAATTCTCACACTCGGTGAAGATAAGAAAGAAGGTGGAGATGGAAAAAATAAAGATTTTAATATCCTATCTCCTGATGATTATCCAGCCGCATTCCGATAAAAAACGATTTCCGAAATGGAAAAGACAAATCCGCGACGGTCTCACTCTCATTGAGATCGTCGTTGTCATTTCTATACTAGGGCTTCTCATGGTGATTGTGGGAGGGTCCTTACGTAACCTCATCATCCCATCTACTGAGGACATTTCAGTCAAATTACAGGAATCCTTTAAATTTGGTTATAACAAAGCCCAACTCACAAACCAATCCGTACTGTTTGTTTATGATTTTGAAAAAAGAGAATACCAATTCTTTTTACTCAAACGAGAAGAAAGTGGGTTAGAAGAGGAACCTATCTTAAAAAAGACAACCCTCCCTTTTTATTCTAAAATTGTCAGCGTACGCGATTTAGGTGGTAAACCAAGAAACGAAGGTAAAATTCGAATTGTTTTCACTCCACAAGGGACCACCACGGATTTGTTTTTATACATTGGTTCCGATACAGAAATCAAACGTACAATTCAAATTTATCGATATGGTGGAAAAATCAAAATCCATAAAATGGAATTTTTCCCGGAACCTGATTCAAATCCTATCCAGAAAGTGTCTTATGGATTAGATGAACGAGACGAACAAGTAGATTCCAATGCAAAAACTCAACCTCGTTAAACAATCCCGTAATGCATTTACTCTATTTGAAGTCACAATTGCTATGGCGATGGCAGCCATGGTGATGACCTATACCTATTCAATGATTGCGGAAGGAATTTCGTATCAAAAAAAAGCGGTCTTACTTGCCAATGCGGTTCATTTGGCGAAAATTAAAATGGCACAAGTCGATTCTTCCACAACCATGCAAACAGATACATCTCGAGGTTCCATCGATGCCTTCCCTGGGTATACCTTTGAAACGGAAATCAAAGAAGAAGAAATGGATTTACTCAAACTTGCGGGTGGTCCGAATGCCGAAGAACTTCGTAAAAAAGCACCAAAAGATATGTTAGGTGATAAAGATGTGGGCTTAAGTGACCTCATGAAAAAACGAGGCCAAAAAAAAAGTTTTGAAACTGGGGGAGTATTAAAAGTATTCCGAGTGAAAGTTTCTATCTTTTACATGGATGGAAATAAAAAGGAAACCTATAGTGTTGAAACATTCAGGAGTGCTAAATACTAATGAATGTTTTGTGGAAATTCTATCGTTTGTATCGATCCAGTCATAGTCGGAGAGGTTTCACTCTCGTAGAGATTTCCATTGTTGTGATGATTATGGCTGTTATTTTTACGGGAATATTTTCAGTTTTTTATACTGCCAATAAAATCTCCAAAAAAGGAGCTTCGAATAAAGGGGCTAACAGAAAGGATATTTTGTATGCAATGGAAAATATCCGAGGAACACTTGCTCGTACCTATTTCATCGATAACCAAAAACGAATTTTATTTGTGGGTAAACAAGAAGGCGTAACGGGAGCAAGGAACGATCGGATCGTGTTTGCAACTTCCAATCCCAATTCGGAAGAAGAGGGCCAAGCATCTGTTAGGGAAGTTTCCTTTTATTTACGTAAAATGCCCAATCCAAAAATGGAAGGATTGTCCTACCTCATCCGTAGAGAAGACGAAATGGTTGATACCTTTCCGACACAAGGTGGAGTGGAACACATTTTGCTTGAGAATGTAAAAAGTTTCCAAATGAAATTCTCGGAACGTGGAGACAAATGGGTAGATGATTGGAATTCCCGTACAACCAAAAAAATTCCAAGACTCATTCGATTTGAAATTATATCATTAGTGGGGAGTGCTTTTGTTAAATATGAATCACTTGCGCATCCGGTCATTCTCTACAAATAAACACTGGAAAAAAGGTTTTATGGTCTATCTCCTGGTAATGGCCATCGGAACCGCGTCTTTGTTTACTGCTTCGAAATTTTTTGAAGATGCTGCCACAGAATACCGAGTGGCAAGGGCACAGGCAGATGGATTTCGTGCCCATATGTTAGCAAAGGCTGGGTTTATGGGAGCTGTCGGGGCTTTAAAAAAAATCCCAGAAGAAGTATTGTACCAATCTGGACTTGCCATGGATCCTCCCCCCATTCCACTCGGAGGTGGTGTGATCTATTACACAATGAGCCCCGAAGATGGAAAAATTAACATCAACTCTCTTGTCAAAATTTATGACGACCAACCCAACCAAAGGACCATTGAAATGGTCACTCGGTTATTCTATCAGTTCGGTCTGAAACGAGAGATGATTTTTCCCATTCTCGATTGGATTGATGAAAACCATCAGGAAACAGGGGGTGGAGCGGAACAGTATTATTACAGTCGTTTGAGCCCTCCAAGAAAGATCAAAAATGCTCCTTTTTATTCCCTTTCTGAACTTTTAAATGTGAAGGGCTACGACCGCTCCGTGGTGTATGAAAGTTTAAAACCAAAGGATTATGACAAAAATAATTCCAAAGACTTTATGACAGAAGAGGAAAGAGCACTTCGTTCCGATAAAGACTATGTGCTTTCCAATAATATCACTGCATACCTACCTGCGGGAGATTCGTATGATGACCGGATTAATATCAATACGGCTCCTTATTTTGTGCTTATTTCCCTTTCTGATTTTATGACCAAACAGGCGGCCATGAAAATTTTGAAACTCAAGTTGCAGAAAGGAGGCTATATTAAAGAATTGAAAGATCTGGAGACAGAACCTGAGTTCCAAGTAAAAACCACAGGGGACCTCACTTTGTATAAGGAACTTGCAGGGGAAGGAACCGACGTATCTGGTGGCCGGATCAAAACGAAGGGTGAAGTTTACAAAATTACAGGGGTTGGGATTATAAAGGATAAAGTGGTTCGTAAGGTAACGGGATTATTTGATCTTACCAACAACCAGATGTTATACTATACTGAAGATTAATTATGTTATCATTTGACCAATACCTTGCAATCGATTACGGCTCTACCTTCCTAAAAGGTGTTTTATTCAAAAAAGTTTTAGGCAAAGTAGTGATCCTTCGTACTGAAAGTTTACCCGTTGTGGAACTAGATGAAAATGAAGGGGACCCATTCGAATACAATATCATTCGATTTATCCAAAGTTTTTTTCCAGAGGAAAATCGTTTTTTAATCAATTTAGGGATCCATAATTTATTTGTACGGGACCTTACAGTTCCATTGGTTTCTGAAAAAGCCATCCAAGAAGTTTTGCCATTTGAAGTGGAAAATTTAGTCCCTTACCCTATGGAAGAACTAGAGGTTATTGGTAAAACTTGGAGAACAGGAAAAGATAATTCCGATGTAATCACTTTCAATGTACACCATTCCGAATTATTCCGTGCTCTAAAACCATTTGCCAAAGGTGATTTGACCTTAAGTTGTCTATCTTTAGATTCTTTTGTTCTTTCTGCACTGATTACTAAAAATTATCCCCTGTTAGTTGCTGAAAAATCAATCTTACAATTAGATTTGGGTGGACGATATTGTATCTTAAACGTCTTACATGAAGGGAAATTAAGGCACACACGCCAAATTTATATTGGCGGTGAAGAAATTACAGCAGAGTTTGCAAGTATTCTCAAAGTTGATTTGGATGAAGCAAGACTCATCAAAGAATCACTTCCCGTTGGATTTTTATTTGATTCTATGGATAAGTCCGAAGAAACAAAATTTTTAAATCAGTTTCACATCAGTGCCATCCAATTTAAATCATTACGAAAATTTATTTTAGCAAAACTTGACCAAGTGGTTCACGAAGTTGAGAACAGTATTTTTTCTCTTCCAGAACAAGAGAGACCAACCCTCATTTTATTATCTGGTGGGGCAAGTCTCTATCCGAAACTGACTGGGTATTTGGAAGAGAAATTAGGAATCAAAACAGGACGATACGAATTCTTAGGAATCAATGATCCAAGTTTTGTCACTTCAGTTGCTACTGGTGTTCACTTTGAATCTCGAAACCGGGTGAATTTTTTAGAAACTGGTTTTGCAAAAAAAATTCATACCAATCGGTTCAAACTCGCAGCCTTTAAACCTCATATCATTTTGGTGAGTATTTCTCTAATCCTTCTTTTTGGTGTATTCCTGATTGGCATTATTTTGGATAAACGAAAAATTGCTGCCAACAAACAAATATTAATCGAGAAGTACAAAAATGGTATCGGAGGAGAGTTAGGGGAAGACGAAGATCCACTGGATGCCGCAAATAAGAAGCTTAAAGCAGAACGTAAAAAAACTGAAATTTACAGATTGTTTTTGTCTCAAGAAAGTGTTCTTGACGTTTTAAATGAAGCAACCGAACAATTCCCATCTCCAGAAGTATTACCTTTTATTTTGGATCAATTTAACTTTGAAGAAAAGGAAATCCAAATTTATGGCAGGGTAAACGAATTTGGTGAAATTGGTACCATCCAATCCGCACTTGAAAAATCAGAAAAATTCACGAATATCCAAATCCAAAACAAACGTCTCATCACAGGTGTGAATAAATTCAAAGTTAGTTTTAAAATCAAAATGGATGTTGTGACACCAAAGGATGAACCTTAATGTTTGATCGTTTGAATGATAGAGAACGAGTCCTTGTGATTGGACTGATTAGTTTTGTGTCACTACTTGGTGTTTATACAATTGTGACCTTGTTATCCGATTTAAGAAATCGATTATCCGATGAGATTTTCGAAACAAGATCACAAGCGGGTGAACTCGACCGAGTGATACGAGAATACAATTATTTACGTGGGTTACAATCAGGTGGCAGTGAAGAAGACGTAAGTGTTATGTATTCTAAACTCGATCAAATTTTAGTTCGATACAATTTGAAAGACAAAGTGCAAACCATGAAGGATACAAGTAATGTCATCCAAAAGGACTATAACAAAATTACAATTGATGTATCCTTTCGTTCTGTTTTATTACAAGATATCATTAAACTGGTTTACGACATCGAAAAAAACAAACAAATCCAAGCAAAAGTAGACCTACTTAGTTTTCGGAAACCATTTGCAGAAAAAGAAATCTATGATGTCAATTTAAAAGTATCATCGTATAGTCGTTTGTCGAAAGGTAAATAAAAATGGCGAAAGAAAACGAATTGGAAGAAGACTTTGATTTAGATGATGATGTTGCCATTCAAGAATCATTACTGGAAGAGGATAGTGAACTTTTTGATGAAGATTCTGATGAAGAACATTCGAAGGTAAATCGAAAACAAATTCTCACACTCGTTGCAATATCATTTGTTTCCTTTCTTTTGTTTACGATTTTTATTTTCCCTCTCAATGAAATTGTCAGGTCTGTCCTAATTAAAACTGGCAAAGAAACGGGAATCTTAATGGATGCGAAAGAAATCCATTTTCCCATGATTGGTAGGAAGTCTTTTGATAGTTTTGTTGTTAGTTTTCCCACGGGAACATCTTTAAAAGCGGAAGAAGTGAGCCTCGGTGTTTCGGTACTTGGAATTTTGCAGTCCCGATTGGAAGGGGATATTAATATAGGGTATTTTAGTTATGAAGGGAGTGATCTTTCGATTGGAATTCAAACCTTAGATTTGCCCATCCGTTTGTCGCCGTTAGACGAAAAAATTACCAAATGGAATGGGGAAGGGGAAATTACTCTAGCTGGTGGCAAAATCAAAGAATCGATGGACATCCCTTTTTTGGGATCTTTAAAAGGAACCGATATCAAACGAGCAAATTTACTCTTTAAAATTCGATCAGGAAAACTTCTCATTGAAAGAGGAAGTCTTGATTCCAATCTAGCAAAATTCCAATTCCAAGGTGTCGTTCGTTTGTCTGATACCATTTCGTTTTCTCAATTGGATCTAAAAGTATGTTTTTCCTTAACCGAAAAATTTGCACAAGAAAGGCAAGATTTAGTTGGGATGGTAGCTTTATTACCACAAGAAGCAGGCAAAACTTGTATCCCAGTTCGTGGTACTTTTTCTTCTCCAAAAGTGGATCTTCCCAACTTAAACCAATTAGGCGGAGCGGCACCAAAACCAGAAGAAGGTTCGATTGAACCGGCACCTACTCCTTAAACTTCATCAAAAGTTTTGTATCCCTAAAACGATCATCTAGATACGAATCAAACTTTCCTTTCTATTGAAAACACGTGGTGGCAAAAAAAAAGGACTGAAACATCAGTCCCTTTTTGTTTTTTGTTAGATCCTACTGTGACCCTTTTTTTTTAGGTCTCATGTAGATTCACCATCTAGTTTTTACAAACTAGATGGTAGTTGGATTCGGGTTTAGGAACAACCTGTCGTGGACCCACAAGAGATACACTTGAGACAGGCTCCGTTTCGAACCATTTGGAAGGAACCACATTCTGTACAGGAATCTCCTGTATATCCTTTGGTTCTTGCTTCCGCAATGATCTTTAGTGTTGCTGCTGCTGACTGTGCTTGGGTTGGTTGTTGCGGAGTTTGACCTGCCACTGCTACAACTTCCGGTTTGTCTTCGAGAACTGATTTCATAGAAATCGCATTTACTTGTAGCGGAGTACGGGGAACGCTACTTTCCTGCTTTCCCACAGTATCACGTGTTGGTTCTGCTTTTCTACCCACTTCGTCTGTTCTTAGGTCTTCTGGTGATACTTGTGCCAAGTCGTATCGACCAAGATAAGTGATCGCAAGTTCTCTAAAGATGTAATCAATCACAGAAGTAGACATTTTGATGTGAGGGTTACCAGATACCATTCCATTTGGTTCAAATTTGAAGAATGTAAATGCTTCTACAAATTCTTCCAAAGGAACGCCATGTTGTAAGCCAAGGGAAACCGCAATCGCAAACGCATTCATGAGGGAACGGAAAGCCGCTCCTTCTTTATGCATATCGATAAAGATTTCACCGAGTTGGCCATCTTCGTATTCTCCTGTTCGGAGGTATACTTTGTGACCACCCACCATCGCTTTTTGAGTGTATCCTGCACGTCGGTGTGGAAGTTTCCTTCTTTCCGAAATGTATTTATACACCAATTTTTCTGCCACTTCTGTTACCGTTTTCGGTGCGGAAGTAGAGCTTAGTTCTTCTTCCTCTTCTCCCACAGCACTTAACAGTTGGAATACGGAGTTAAGTGGTTGTGAAAGTTTTGATCCGTCTCGGTAGAGAGCATTTGCTTTGATCATTACTTTCCAGGACATGAGGTATGCATTTTTTACATCCTCGATGGTTGCCTCTTCTGGAAGGTTGATTGTTTTGGAAATTGCACCCGAAATGAATGGTTGAGCCGCTGCCATAATTCGGATGTGTGATTGATAAGACAAAAAACGTTTTCCGTATTTACCACATTTGTTTGCACAATCAAAAACAGGAAGATCCTTCTCTTTGATAAATGGTGCGTTTTCGATGGTCATCGTTCCGCAAACATAATCATTTGCTTGTGCGATTTCATCTGCAGTAAACCCCAATGTTTCGAGTAAATTGAAACCCATGGAATTGTAAAGGGAAGGGTCAATTCCCAAGGTTTTGGCAAGGAAATCTTCACCTAATGTAAATTTGTTGAAAGCAAATTGGATATCAAACACAAACGGAAGTTGTTTTTCCAATTTTTCTAATACATCTTCGGTGAATCCTTTTTCTTTCAAACGTGCAGTGTTAACACCAGGGGCTCCATTGAAAGTTGCATGGCCTTTACAGTAGTTCACAATCGCATCTTGTTCTGCTTGGCTATAACCCAATTTTTTTAGGGCTGCAGGCACCGATTGGTTGATGATTTTGAAATAACCACCACCAGCCAATTTTTTATATTTCACAAGAGCGAAGTCAGGTTCGATTCCAGTGGTATCACAATCCATCACAAGACCAATCGTTCCTGTAGGAGCAATCACTGTTACTTGCGCATTGCGGTAACCAAATTGTTCTCCCATTGCCAATGCTCTATCTGAATCTTCTTTTGCTGCTTCGAGTAAATAAGACGGTAGGAAAGAAGGGTTGATTCCCACAGGAGTGATAGTGAGTCCTTCATATTCTTCTTTTGGAGCATTATATGCTGCACGTCTGTGGTTACGGATCACACGCAACATGTGGTCTTTGTTTTTTTCGTAACCAGCAAATGGTCCGAGTTCCTTTGCCATCTCTGCTGACGTTGCATACGCAGTCATGTGCATGATGGAAGAAATGGCACCCGTCACAGCCATTGCTTCTTGTGAGTCATAAGGAATTCCCATGATCATAAGTAGGGAACCAAGGTTTGCATACCCGAGACCTAAGGTTCTAAATTTGTAAGACAATTCCGCAATTTCTTTCGATGGGAACTGTGCCATGAGAACCGAAATCTCTAAGATGATAGTCCAGATTTTGTTCAGGTAACGATATCCTTCTACATCGAAGGATCCATCTTCCTTTAGGAATTTAACAAGGTTCGCAGAAGCCAAGTTACACGCTGTGTTGTCGAGGAACATGTATTCAGAACACGGATTGGATGCATTGATCTCTCCATCTTCTGGACAAGTATGCCATTCGTTGATTGTGCTATGGTACTGTGTTCCTGGGTCAGCTGAGTTCCAAGCTGCATTTGCAATTCTTTCCCATAGGTCGCGAGCCCGTAAGGTTTTTGCCGCTTTTGGTTCACGACCTTCTTTGCGAGCTTTTTCCTTTTCTGTACGGTTCACAAGGTGGAAGGGGAGGTCTTTTTCGACTGCTTCCATAAACTCATTAGTGATTCGTACGGAGTTATTGGAGTTTTGTCCAGAAACTGTGTTGTATGCTTCGGATTGCCAATCGGTTGTGAGTTCTTCGAAGAGTAGGTCTTTGTATCCTTGTCTCGACAAATCAATCACTCGTTTGATGTAGTTGTCTGGAACAAACGCTTTTCTTGCTTTCTGAATCGCTTTCTTGAGTTCGACGTTGGCAGTTGGGTCATATGCTTTTTCCTCACCAAGTGTTTGTTTGGCGGAAGCACAAGCCGTCATAATTTCATTTAAGAGTCGGTTGTTTAGAATGGAACCTGTGACGAGGGAAGCCACTTTTTTCTCTTCTTGGACTTTCCAATCGATAAATTCTTCGATATCAGGGTGGTCCATATCAAGACAAACCATCTTTGCCGCACGGCGAGTTGTACCACCAGACTTAATAGCACCAGCAGCACGGTCCCCAATTTTTAGGAAGGACATAAGACCAGAACTTTTGCCACCACCAGAAAGAGACTCATTGGCAGCACGAAGGTTGGAGAAGTTGGTTCCTGTACCCGAACCGTATTTAAAGAGGCGAGCTTCTCTGACCCAAAGGTCCATGATCCCACCTTCATTCACTAAATCATCATCCACAGATTGGATGAAACATGCATGTGGTTGTGGGTGTTCATAAGAAGAGGCGGATCTTACTAATTTTCCCGATTTTGGATCTACATAATAATGACCTTGTGACTTACCATCAATTCCATACGCCCAGTGGAGTCCAGTGTTGAACCATTGTGGGGAGTTAGGGGCAGCCATTTGGCTTGCGAGCATAAAGATGACTTCTTCATAGAAGACACGGGCACTATCTTCATCCGAAAAATACCCATATTTATAACCCCAATACGTCCAACATCCCGCCAAACGGTGGAATACTTGTTTGGAATCTGATTCTCCTACGTAACGGTCTTCGGGGTTTAGAGCGACGAGTTTCTCATCATCAGGGACAGAACGTTGTAACCATTCCGGGATTCCTTTTTCTGCCACTTTTTTAAGATACTTCGGAACACCTTTGCGGCGGAAGTATTTCTGTGCGAGGATATCGGTAGCCACTTGCGACCAAAAATCGGGAACTTCGACGCCGTTTGCTTCAAACACAACCGACCCGTCCGTATTCGTAATCTTTGAGTCCTTACGAACCCATGTCAAATTCGGGTATAAACCCTTGTTCCCTTTGGTAAAATGCCTCTCAATCTTCATGCAAGAACCCCATCTCAAACAACATATAAAATTTCTATTTTTTCCTCTACCAGGAGCGGAGAGGATTATGTCACAATGAAGGAATCTTAAGTTGGAAACATCTATTTTTTCAAGACTTGGGATCGGATTTTTTAGAATTTTTGCAAATTTTCTCGTCGCTATGACATAATTTTTTCGTTGACCTAGCAGGCTTTCTCCGTAGCATGGTCACAGATTCGAGATTCCCCTTTAGCTCAGTCGGTAGAGCAAATGACTGTTAATCATTGGGTCGCTGGTTCGAGCCCAGCAGGGGGAGCGGATCTTCTGATTCGCCATTTGGAATTCATCCATCTTACCCAATTTCCCAGTTTTCGCAAAAGAAATTCCTCCATTTCCCTAATTTTTTCGTGCCAACTTGTACCCATTTCCCGATTTTTTCTCTATTTATTCCTATTTTTGCCCAGATTCAATGTATTTCCCGAAGGGAATCCAACGGATTTAACTTTCCCACCAAAGTTTTTCCAGACAGAACAAGTGATACTCATAGTCGGACGACCAGGGGAAACAAAAGGAAAACTATACGTATTCACTCTTGTGGAAGGTGAGTGGAAAACCGATTTCGAAGAAGTTCCCGTTTGGTTTGGTCGCAGCGGACTGACACTATCCAATCGCAAACGAGAAGGAGACGGATTTACACCCGAAGGGTATTTTCCCATCAAAAGAATTCTTGGAAAAAGAAAAAAGACCATTCGTCAATTAGAATACACTCAAATTCGAAAGTTTCACTTTTGGAATGATGATCCAAATTCAAAGCACTATAATCAACTAGTCTCAAAAAAAGAAAAAGGTGTCCATTCTTTATGGGATTCTGATATTTATGAGCTCTTTGTGGTCATCGAACATAATACAAATCCGAGTTTACCTGGTATGGGAAGTATGATTTTCCTTCATCCTTGGAGTGAAACCAAACCTACGTCAGGTTGTGTAGGTGTAAACCGGGACACGTTATTCAAAATAGTAGATAGTTTGGATGGGAACAAAAATCCATTTCTCATCATCTCTTTCTCATCTGAAAATTGATATCTAAAAGTTATTTTCTAGAAGATTCATTGAATAAAATCAAAATAGAATCATAGTTAAACTTGACAATTGTTAGTTCCTCAGGAATAACAATCAATATGCGTAATTACTTCGTTAGTCTATTATTTTTACTCATCTTTGTTTCTTGCCAAGTTGATATCAGACAAGTCCCACCTTCCAAACAAGATTCAGTTTCATCTATTGCAAAATACCCAAACCAATTATATATCGGTAAATTTGATATAATTACGCATGATCGAATGCGATTTGTGAATAGTTGGAGAACCGTTTTTATCGACCATTTAAAATCGGCTCGGATATTTCAAAAAGTATCAATTCCCGATCTGAACTCAAAAATCACTTCCGAAGATTATACGATTGATGTGACAATCACGCCTCTGTATTCCAATACGTACAATTATTGGTGGACTTGGCCTGCCATTTACCCATTAACCTTTTATTGGCCAGTGCAAATTCGGGATCATTTTTATAAGGTTCAATTGGATTACAACCTTTATCAGGGATCAAAACTCATTGCAAAAAATACAATAACAGAAGAGGCGGAAACAACCATTGAAATTTATGGATTTTTTCGTACTGCTAACGTCGAAAAAATGATCGAAACCACTAACTTAATGGTGATGGAGAAATCATTTCGTTATTTAGAGGGAAATTTACAGGCAATCCAAAATTAATGGTTCAAAAAAGCCGGTAATTCAGAAAAATTACCGGCAAAAATGTTGTTTAGGATTTTATAAAAAGTTTAAGTAGTGGTTAGGTTAAAATCTTTATAATCGGGAGATTTCATTTCTTTTTCCCAACGACTCCATGTATAAGGCCACATCGCAGGATCTCCATCTGGATCTAAATACCAACTTTGGCAACCACCGAGCCATACTGTGCCAACCATCCCTTTTTTGAGATAAGCAGCAAAACGTTGTAAGGCTTCTTCCTTTGCATCAATGGCATTAAATTTTCCTTTTCTCCAATCTTCGATGATTTTGATGATATACTTAGTTTGGACTTCACTCATGGCGATGACAGAAAAATTTCCAATTGGAGTGTTTGGTCCTAACATCAAAACAAAATTAGGGAAGTGAGGTATAAATAGGGAACGGTAAGCTTGTACTTTCTTTTTCCAAACAGATTCAATTGAAATTCCATTTTCTCCCGTTAGGTTCATCGGGCGCATAAAATTAAATGGATGGAATCCCGTTGCCAAGATGAGTACATCCAATTCATGTAATTTACCATCCTTTGTGATGACACCTTTTTCTGTGATTTTTTCAATCCCCTCTGTCACCAAATCAGCATTTGGTTTTTGGATGGCATCATAAAATGTGGAATTTACGATCACACGTTTGCAACCAACTCGATAATTTGGAGTTAGTTTTTTTCTAAGAACAGGATCTTTAATGGAAGTTCGTAAATTCCTTTTACACAAAAAACTCATGAGCAAATGTGGGATTTTTTTACCAATCACAGCTTTGGAAAAAGTTTGTTCCACAGCAAATGTATACCATTTATGAAACCGTTTGAGAATGTTAGGTTCCTTTCTCCATTTTATTTTGTCTTTTTCTGTGTAGGTTGTATCAGGAACTTTGACGATCCACTGTGGTGTCCTTTGGAAAACCGAAACTTTTTTCCCAATTTTGATCATCTCAGGAATGACCTGCGCTGCAGTGGATCCAGTTCCAATGATCCCAATCCGTTTTCCTTCTAAATTTACAGAATGATCCCATTCTGCTGTATGAAAACAGTTTCCCTTAAAACTTTCGAGTCCGGGGATGTTAGGTTTTGCAGGGTGGTGTAAGATACCAGTGGCTGAGATGAGGAAATCGGAAACATATGTATTTCCTTTTGAGGTTTTTGTAGTCCACTTTCCGTTTTGGTAAGATGCTTCTGTGACTGCTTCGTTAAAATGAATTTGAGGTGTGATTTTGTATTCATCACTCACACGTTTGAAATAGGATTGGATTTCATCTCCATGGGCAAACCTGTGGCTCCATTCAGGATTGGGTGCAAAACTATATGTATACATGTGCGCAGGAATATCACAAGCCACACCTGGGTATGTGTTTTCCCTCCAAGTTCCCCCTAAATCATGTTTTTTTTCTAAAATAGTAATGTCTTTCACTCCGATTCGATTGAATTCAATTGCGAGTAGGATTCCTGTCATTCCAGCGCCTATGATGACAACTTTTGGATCCCTGATTGTTTGATTGGCCATTTGATTTCCTCATTCCTAAAACACCGAATTCATTGGGTTGAACAATGTTCCGTTTTTAATCTTTGGAAGAAAATTCAATCAATTCTACTTACATTTGCAATCAAAAAAACATAAAGAAGATGAAAAAGGTAATTTGGTTTCAAGAATTATAATCAGAGTGATTCTAAAAGCAGAGATTCAATAGGGAACATTGGTGGTAGATGTTCAAAGATGATCTAATGTTTTAAAATTTTGAAAGAAGAGAAATAAAGAGAATCAAATGAGTCATTTCATATAAATTTCTGAATTCTTTGCTTAATTAAGAGTTGACTTAATTAAGCAAATCCTATATTAATTTTTGGTATGAATAGTTTTTTAGCCCTGGGTGATGATACGAGACGTGAAATCATACTCCTTGTCGCAAAGAATGGTGAGATGACTTCCACTGCTATTTCGAAACATTTCTCCATCAGTGCTCCTGCTATCTCCCAACACTTACAGTTATTAAGAGAATTACAATTATTGAATGTAAAAAAAGAAGCTCAAAAAAGAATCTATTCTGTAAATTTGGATGGTTTCTCTGAAATGGAAGAGTTGATTTTAAAAGTGAGAGAAGATTGGAGTAAACGATTGAACCGCTTAGAACGTTATGCATTAAAACTGAAAAAAGGAAAAACAATATGAGCTCAACCGAATTGATTACAGAAATTTCAGAAAACCAAGTGATCTATCGAAAGTCCTTTGATGTTTCAAACGAATTATTATTTGAAGTTTGGTCTAGTCCTGATCACTTAAAAGAATGGTGGGGACCAGATGGTTTTACTTTGACCGTTATCTCTTTTGATTTTAGAAATGGTGGAATCTTTGAATTTGTGATGCATGGTCCAGATGGTCATGATTATAAAAATAAAATCCAATTCTTAAAAATTGAAAAACCTCGTTTGATCTCTTACAAACACATAGGCAATGGAGATGGCGACGAAGATGTCAATTTTTTGTCTGAAATTGTATTTGAACCTACGAACCAAGGAAACAGTACAAACCTTACGATGGTACAAGTGTTTTCCTCAAAAGATGAACTAGAACGAGTGAACCAAAAATATGGAGCCATTGAAGGTGGAAAACAACATGTTGGAAATCTGGCAAAGTATTTGGAAACCTTCACAAAAGCTGTTTGAGTTGAATGTAGTGCCAATTAGATTTTAAGATGATTCAATCGACTAGTGTTTCGAGTAGATTATTACGTGATGCAGTGAGTTACTTCCCATAATTAGTATTATGTCGCATTAGGTGTGGGCGGAATTGTATAGAAAGGCACATCGGTAACATATTAGATCACTCACATGGGTTACACTTTGATTCGTCAATTCTATACAAAAGCTTCTGGTATTTCAACACTTTACTCGTATACAAATCTAAAATTCCAAGAATTGCGTTCGCAAAATAAAGGCGACAATGTCTGTCTGAGATCTCTTCAAAGCCAACTACCTCTCCAATAAAGGGATTTCCAAAGAAGACTCGATGGGGCCCGTACTGCGCAAAACCACTTTCGTGAACTTTATCAGTAACGATATGAGTTGGATATGCAACCTCTAAGATCCTTTTTGGAAACTCGCGAATGGACCTTTTGTATTCTTTAGCTGGAGTTAGAAATCCCAATGCTTCATGAGGTCGAACATGATTGAACTCATATCGAAAGTTATCAAAGGAAATCTGTTGAGCTTCAAGGCTTGACCTTGGTGGCAAAGCAGTTTCTTCTTTTAGAGTTCGGTGCATTCTTTCATGACGTCCATTCTGAGATGGTTTCCCAGGTTGGATCCGTTCCGGTCGAATCCCTAGTTTCAACCACCAAACAGAAAGACTTGTGAGGCCACCAATCGCCTTACTTGCAAATGGTGCACCATTGTCCGACTTTATAGCAACTGGAAGTCCATATTCTTTAAAAACCCTTTCAAAGACGGCTTTTGTTTGCTCTACATTCGTTTTGTTTAAGATTTCGCAGGCAAGTAGATAACGACTATGTGCATCGGTTATCGTCAATGGATCACAACGATGCCCGTTTCCTACAGTAAAATGCCCTTTAAAGTCGACACACCAGACATCATTAGGAGAAGCAACATCAGAAAATGGAAAGAGAGATTGCGGAACTCTCGGTCGTTTCTTCTTTGGTTTAATAAGTCCTTTTTTCCTAAGAATATTACCAATTGTTGTTTCACTGGGAATGTGTTTTAGTCTGTGGAATCGAGCTTTTAATATGGGTCGAAGTTTCTTGGGTCCCCAAGATGGATGTTCTTCTCGTAAATCTACAATCAATCGAACAATTTTTTCTGGAGTTTCATTGGATTGGGTGATTCGTTTTCTGGATTTATCTTTGAGTCCATCGATTCCTTCCGACTCGTAGTTCTTTAGATACTTATATCCAGTTTTTCTTGAGATGTTGAAGTCCCGGCAAAGATCAGCAAAACACCATTCGCCACTTTTAACAGCTGCTATAAACTTGATTCTTTCTTCTATCACTTTGGTTTCCTTCCAAGGCATCGGATTGTCCTCCGATACTCATTGTAGGTGTTACCTATGTGAGTTGTCTCTTTTGTTACCTATCTGACCTTCCCATACCGAATTTGAGTGTACTCGTACATCCTTTACAGTTTTGTTTCAATACATGCTTTCAATAAAGGATCACAAAAATCCAGATTCAGACGCGATTGAGGATGGCATTGGATTTCTTAATTTCCATTTCCTTGTTGGAACATCATTTGACTACCATCCCATTTCCAATCTTCCTTAGGTTGGGTCATTTTTTTCAGTCCAATTGCAATGGCCGACTGGATGCTACTTGCTATTTTTTCCTCTGAATCATGATCATTGGAAGTAAATGGAATGGTACTCGTTTGGATTGGATCGGATTGACCGAGGATTCGGTAGGTTTCACCAGATTCTTTTACCAATAAAAATTCAACAATGGAAGCAAAGGTAGCATGTTGGAATTTTGTAGTTCCTTCTTCAAATACCATGGATCGATTGACTTGGACCTTACGGAGAATGATGGTTCCTGGTTCTAGCGGATCATTCTCTTTTCTTGCACTATAGGAGCTAACATTGAATATCTGGGAAGCCAAATGATTAAAGGAATGTAAGGCAAATTTACCGATTGAAATTTCTAGATTTGGCCCCACCTTCAAAACTTTGGTTGGTAAGTCCATTTCGTATTGGAGTGTAAAAGATGATTTCGATTCTTTAGAGTTGGAATGTTCAGGTCCGTTTGTTTGGTTTGTTTGGCAAACAGTGAAGAAAAATACCAGTAGATAAATAGGGAAAATTCGGATTTTCATTGAGAATTCCTAATGTATCAATGCCAAAAAGTAGGAATTATATTGCCAATTCTTCCAAAAAAATGAGTAAAATTAGAATAAATCTAGAAATTGTGGGTGGAAATGAGAACCCTCCCCCTTTAAATTTGGTAGATAGTTTCCAATGGGAGTCTTTTTCGGTAAGTGAATCAGTTTTCCCCTTGTGAAAGTACCAAAGGAATAACTTATGAAAGTTTTGTATACAATCGTTCGTCTTTTGTTAGGCGCCTTGTTTTTATTTTCATCTGTTGTTGTATTATTCAATTTAGTACAACAACCTGAAGTGACTGGTAATATTAAGATATTCAATGATGGAATGAAGGCCACTGGTTATTTATTAACATTGATTAAAGTAACAGAACTAGTTTGTGCACTTGCTTTTTTATCTGGAAGGTTTGTTCCTTTGGCTTCGGTTGTGATAGCACCAGTGGTTATCAATATCTTTTTAGTCCATTTGATGATTGCTCAAGATGGTTTGCCAGTTGGAATATTTGTTGTAATTGCAAATGCATTTTTAGCGTATTATAATCGTTCCGCTTACAAACCATTGTTTGTTCCTGTTCACAAAGTATAATCTGTAAAAATATTTAATCACGTTTCGGTGAAGTTTGAACTGTATGAAAAAACTGAACTTCGCCGGAAGATGTATCATAAAAAGCAGGCACAATTTTATATTCACCTGCATCTACCTTTTGTTTCAAAAATTCACTCGAATCTAAAATTTCATCAATTGAATTTAACACATTGGTTTTTACTACATGATTAAAAATATGTTCATTTCCTGGATTTGATTGTTTTGTGATTGGATCTGAGGTTCCAATGGCTTTTTCAATTTTGTTTGTGATACTCGCGATGTTGCCATCTTTTAATGCATAAATCGCACTGGAAACAGCCCCACAGTTTGAATGTCCAAGTACGACGATGAGTTTGGTCCCAATTTTTGCACAGGACAACTCTAAACTTCCGAGGATCTCTTGGTTCACGATATTTCCTGCAATCCGAATGGAAATGATATCACCGAGTCCTGCATCAAAGATAATTTCTGGACTTGTTCTTGAATCAATGCAGGAAAGAACAACTGCAATTGGATTTTGGCCAAAGGCTGTTGCGTTTACTTGGTGTTTAAAATATTTTTCAGACCATTTGCCTTTTACAAATCGTTCGTTTCCCCGTTTAAGGAATTCAAGAATTTCATCTGGAGTTAACTTTTGTTGTGCTTCTTTGTCCAAGATGTTTACAAATTGTACTTGATCATTGAGTTCATAATGATCTTTAACACCAACTAAATTCAGTTGGATGTTCTTTTCTAAAGCAACGACTGATTTGAATTCCTCTAACACTTCTAGAATATCGTGGTCAATAAAATTACAATTGGAGGCATCAACAATGAGTTTTGCGTGGTCCGGTAGTGACCAAAGAGTGTCTTTGATGGAGGCTTTGTTTAAAAAGGAAACCTGGTTGGGTAATTCGATCCTGATTGTTTCTCCGATATTTAAGTTTTCTGTTTCAACAGAAAAAGGATTTTTATAATTATTTTTTAAGATAAAAATGAAACTAATACAAAGTCCAATGAGCACACCTGTTAATAAGTCAGTAAAGATGATTGCAAGAATGGTTGTTATAAAAGGTAAAAATTGGTATAGTCCCTTTTTATACAATGATTTATACACAGATAAATTTGTGAGTTTAAAACCAGTCACAACAAGAACAACTGCTAAAGAACAAAGTGGAATCAAATTCAAAGATGAACTTAAAAAAAGAATGCTCATGGCAAGGAATACCCCGTGAACCATTGTGGATAGTTTTGATTCTGCTCCTGCATAAATATTCACAGAACTTCTGACAATAACAGAGGTGATGGGAAGTCCACCAATGAGCCCTGACAAACTATTGCCCACTCCTTGTGCAAATAGTTCTCTATTAGGTGACGAAAGTCGTTTGTGTGGGTCAATACGTTCCACAGCATCTAAGTTCAGTAATGTTTCCAATGTGGCAAAGGCAGCAATTGTAAATGCAAAATACCAAACTTCCGTATGTCCAATCATCGAAAAATTGGGAAACATAAAAATACTTTCCCAGCGATTCACATTGGGAATTGTTACTAAATGTTTTTCTGAAAGATAGAACTCTGGTAAAAAATTCTTAAAAATTTGGTTCAACAAAATTCCGGCAAGAATCACTAAAATGGGAGAGGGAATATAACGAAGCACCTTCCATCTTAATTGATCATAAACAAACATTAGTAACAAAGAGATAGATGATATGATCACTGCTCCCCACGAAAAATATTTGTGAATGTTTAATAATTCTGAAAATGTATTTTCTCCATCCCTTTGGAAAAAGATAAAATCTTCTTCTGGATTGATATCAAATCCAACCGAGTGTGGTATTTGTTTTAATATCAGGATGATCCCAATAGATGCGAGTAATCCTTGGATCACATTGGATGGTACGTAGTTTGCGATAAACCCAAGCCTTAAAATACCAAGTCCTATTTGGATGAAACCTGCCAAAAATACGGATAATAAAAATGTTTGGTAGTCACCTAATGCAGAAGTTGCGGCGAGGACTAACGTGACTAGGCCTGCAGCCGGACCACTTACGCTTGTACGGGAGTGACTTAGGAAACCAACTACGATTCCACCAACGATTCCTGAAATTACTCCTGATAATAAAGGTGCACCACAAGCAAGTGCGACTCCTAAACAAAGAGGAAGAGCTACTAAAAATACAACGAGTCCAGAAGGAATGTCTTGTTTTAAATGGGAAAACATAACGGTCTAGAAACGGTATTTTCACTCGCATCCTTTGTCAAGACGAATGGATGAAACGAGTCGATTCTAATGTAACAATTTGTTCGCTTATCTTGTGATGGTATGAAAAGATTATAGCCAAATTACGACATCGTCGATGTCATCTTCACTGATCACATGGCGCACCTTGTCTTCTGTAGTGAATGAGATCGAATGGATGACGATCGAATTCCATAACTGGCTATAGACAAAAGGTCCGACATTACATTTATAAATTGTGTCCGGTAGGATGGTTTTCGGAATCAAACAAATGAGCTCAGGAGTTTTCTGTTCATCTGGGATCAAAAATTGACGATTTTGGTCACTTGCAAAAAATAAAATCTGAAATGTATGGATTTTAATCTTCGTTAGGTTTTCAGTTTTGATAAATAATTGAAGTTCTTTTTTATCCCTATTATGCCTGGGTTGGATCGATACAAGGATGGGTAAACCTACTCCTTTAAGATACTCTTTCCGTGTTTCTAAATTGGTTTTGTCTCTCGTTGGACCACAGGTCACGAAGGCAAGGTATGTTACAAGCAAGGGCAAATACAAGCGGTTTCGAATGAAAATTGTAGGAATGGGTTTTTTCCAGTGGAAGTTAAACAAACTTTGTTTATCCTATTTTCCGGAAGGAGGAACTCAATCCCTTTTCGTACTCCATTCCGATTCTCTTCTTTATTGAGAAACAAACTCAATATCTCATTTTGACCCTACCAAGATTTATGAATTTACGGAAAGTGGAATCTGTCTAAATCTGGACGTAATAGAAAAATTTACACCTATACTCTAACAGGAGCTCTTCAATGACGTTGAGTCTAGACTTCTTTCGATCCTCAATTGGAAAGAAGATCATAATGGCCATTACCGGATTTATCTGGTTTGGATTCGTGATCCTTCACATGGTCGGAAACCTACAAGTTTTCCAAGGACCAGAAAAATTAAACACCTACGCAAAGTTTCTCAAAGATTTAGGACCCCTTCTTTGGGTAGCACGGATTGGACTCATCGTGGCTTTTTTTGGACACGTATGCACTGCCATTCTCCTGAAGCTTGAAAACAGTTCTGCGAGACCAGTTTCTTACGCAAAGAATACAACCATTCAAGCATCGTTTGCATCGCGAACTATGGCATACAGTGGATTATTACTTTTAACCTTTCTTGTTTACCATTTAGCTCACTTTACATTGGGTTATACTAACCCTGACCACTACACTCACGAATACATTCTGAAGAATGGTGATGTAGTGCATGATGTTTATGCAATGGTAATCCTTGGATTCCAAGACCCAACAATCGCCATTAGTTACATTGTTTTTATGGTTTTCCTTGCATTACATTTTTCACATGCATTGGGTTCAATGTTACAAACATTAGGGATCCTCGCACCAAAACACAATCCCACAATTCAAAAAATTTCCACAGGACTTGGACTTCTTGTTTTGATTGGAAATTGTTCCATGCCCATCTCGATTTTACTCGGGTATGTTCGCTAAGGGGTTTTAGGAGAGAATATGAAATTAGATTCAAAAATACCATCGGGCCCATTAGAACAAAAATGGGACAAACACAAACAAGATATCAAATTAGTCAATCCAGCTAACAAACGTAAATACAAAGTAATCATCGTAGGAACGGGTCTTGCTGGTGCATCAGCCGCTGCAACTCTTTCCGAACTTGGTTACCAAGTATCCGTATTTTGTTTCCAAGACAGTCCACGACGAGCACACTCCATTGCAGCACAAGGTGGAATCAATGCTGCAAAGAACTACCAAAACGACGGTGACTCTGTTTACAGATTGTTTTATGACACAGTCAAAGGGGGAGACTTCCGTGCAAGAGAAGCAAACGTTTATCGTTTGGCACAAGTTTCCACAAACATCATTGACCAGTGTGTGGCACAAGGTGTACCGTTTGCTCGTGAATATGGTGGAACACTTTCCAATCGTTCCTTTGGTGGTGCTCAAGTTTCTCGTACGTTTTATGCAAAAGGCCAAACTGGACAACAGTTACTCCTTGGTGCCTACTCTGCTCTAGAAAAACAAATTTCTCGTGGTGCTGTGAAAATGTACCCAAGAACAGAAATGTTAGAGTTAGTTCTTGTGGATGGCCATGCAAAAGGAATTGTCGTTCGTGACTTAGTTACTGGTGAAATTTCTTCCCATGCTGGGGATGCGGTGATTTTGGCTACTGGTGGTTACGGGAACGTATTTTACCTTTCTACCAATGCCAAAGGATCCAATGTAACTGCAACCTATCGTGCTTATAAAAAAGGGGCGGCGTTTGCAAATCCTTGTTACACACAAATCCACCCAACATGTATCCCACAATCGGGAGACTACCAATCCAAACTTACGCTCATGTCGGAATCCCTCCGAAATGACGGACGCGTTTGGGTTCCAAAGAAAAAAGATGACCTTCGTCCCCCTCACGAAATCCCAGAGGAAGAAAGGGATTATTACCTAGAAAGAAAATACCCTTCTTACGGAAACCTTGCTCCACGTGACATTTCTTCCCGTTCTGCAAAGGAAGCTTGTGACAATGGTCTCGGTGTTGGTCCAAAAGTGGGCGACAAACGACTTGGTGTGTATTTGGATTTTTCTGATTCCATCAAACGTTTGGGTGAAAACGTTGTCGCTGACCGTTACGACAACCTCTTCCAAATGTATGAGCGAATCACTGGCGAAAACCCATACAAAGTTCCTATGCGAATTTACCCTGCGGTTCACTACACGATGGGTGGTCTTTGGGTGGATTATAACCTCATGTCTAATATCCCAGGTCTCCATGTCCTTGGGGAAGCAAACTTCTCTGACCATGGTGCCAACCGTTTAGGAGCATCGGCTCTCATGCAAGGACTTGCCGATGGATATTTTGTGATTCCTTATACCATTGGTGATTATTTTGCCAAAGAAGGAGCTAAAAACATTTCCACAGACCGTCCTGAATTCAAAGAAGCAGAGGCCCGAGTTCGTGAAATGACAAACAAATTCCTCTCCATCAATGGGAATAAAACTCCAGATGATTTCCATCGAGCACTTGGAAAAATCATGTGGGACCAATGTGGTATGGCAAGAAACGAAAAAGGCCTAAAAGATGCTTTGAAAAAAATCCCTGAACTCCGTGAGGAATTCTGGAAAAATGTAAAAGTAGCAGGTTCTGGTTCGGAACTGAACCAAGAACTAGAAAAAGCAGGTCGTGTTGCCGACTTCCTAGAATTTGGTGAACTCATGTGTCTCGATGCACTGACAAGAGAAGAATCTTGTGGTGGTCACTTCCGTGAAGAACACCAAACAGAAGATGGCGAAGCAAAACGTAACGATGATAAATTCTGCCACGTATCGGCTTGGGAATACCAAGGAGAAGGCAAAACTCCAGTAGAACACCGAGAAAAACTCGAATACGAAAACATCCACTTAGCCGTAAGGAGCTACAAATAATGGATAATATGAAGTTACACCTTAAAGTTTGGAGACAAAAAGACAAAAACGACAAAGGTCGTATGGTCAGTTACGAAGCAAACAACGTAAATGAACATATGTCCTTTTTGGAAATGCTTGATGTTGTGAACGACGGCCTCATCAAAAAAGGAGAAGACCCAATTGCTTTCGACCATGACTGTCGCGAAGGAATTTGTGGATCTTGTTCTATGGTGATCAACGGTGTTCCTCATGGTCCTGAAAAAGGAACCACTACTTGCCAATTACACATGCGTAAGTTCAAAGATGGTGATACCGTTGTGATTGAACCTTGGAGAGCAAAAGCATTTCCAGTGACAAAAGACCTAGTTGTGGACAGATCTGCCTTTGATCGCATCATCCAAGCTGGTGGTTACATCAATGTGAACACAGGTGGAGCACCCGATGGAAACGCATTGCCAATTCCCAAAGTGGATGCGGACCTTGCGATGGACGCTGCCACTTGTATTGGTTGCGGGGCTTGTGTTGCGGCTTGTAAAAATGCCTCTGCTATGTTATTTGTTTCGGCTAAGGTTTCACACTTAGCTCTTTTACCACAAGGTGTTGTGGAGAAAAAAGAAAGAGTTCGTAAAATGGTAAGTGCAATGGATAAAGAAGGATTTGGAAATTGTACAAACCAATACGAGTGTGAAGCTGCTTGCCCGAAAGAGATTTCAGTCAATTTCATCACACGTCTGAACAGAGAATACATTTCTAGCTAAGTCACTGGAATATTTCTCTAAAAGGAAAAAACCCGGAAATCAATCCCCGGGTTTTTTTATGCCAAAATTTAAACTTTGAAAAGTTTATTATTTGTTTTTTGAAATACTTTCATTGTTTCCAATTCTTTTGAAAACAATTTTAGGATATATTCTGCACGTTCTTTGTCTTCTCCTTTCAGAGAAGTAAGATATGTTGATGACTTTGATTTGATGTCTTCAGCTACAACAAAATTACGTTGGATCAATGCATGTTGTCCTTTTGTTAAAAACGCATAAAATTTTTCTAAAGGATGTTTTGTTTCATCTTTAAGGATTTTATCGAGTAAAGGCTCCACTAAATGGTCGTTATTTGGATCTTCGTCCATTAAATACAAATTAGCTAAACTAAGTAGTTTACCTTCTTCCTTGTATTCTGCTTCTTTTTTATCCGAATACAAATCCTCAAAATAAACAAATCGATTAGACTTTACATGGCAAATAGTAGCCAATTGTTTTTGGAAATCGCTAGTATCAATTTTGTTAGTCTCTACGTTAAAATTGGTGACAACTAAGAAAAGTAATTCTCCTCCTTCTTTTTCGATGTAACGAAATCCAATGATAAGATCTGCATCTTTCTCAAACCCAGGCAAATAAATTTGATTTGGGTAATCTTTGGAAGCATGGGTGATCATAAAATCCACCATGGATTCAATTTCACTTGGTGAAAGATCCAACTTTAAATGTCGGAATATCCGCATCTCCAAAATATGGCTTAGGTAATAAGGATTGGTCTCTGTTGGAAAGGGAACATTATTAACGGAAACCCGAAACCGAATGTCATAAGGAGGGTTTGGTTCGGAATGGATCGGGACAATCAGCGTAAAGGTGAAAAAAATAACTAATAATACCAGACGTTGTTTCATAGAGGCCTCAATTCGTATCGATTAGAATAAGGAGTCATCTAACAAAGTCAACAAATCCTTTTGGGGAATGGGTTCATCTTTCAAAAAGAGTGATTGGAAATGGGTTAAAAATTGAACGTCTTTTCCTCGTTTTTTCCTTCCTTGGACCAAAGTATCCATCCGTTCCAAGATAGCTTCCTTAAGTAAAATTCGTGAATTTCCGTGGAAACTTTGATTCTCTTCCGAAAGGTGATTTCTGTTTTGGATGGATTCCCCATTTGAGATTTGTTCGTTTCTCGTTGATAATAAAGAGTAGAGTCGAAATCGTTCCACTGCTTGGAACTGATTTGAAAGTTGGTCTTCATGGCCACCATACCGAACGAGCAGATTTTCTGCTAATAGGCCAATTGGATACTGTTTTAAGAGGATTCGATTCCATAGATCATAGTCCTCACAGGTTTTCATTTCCTCTCGAAAGTTTCCCACTGACTCCCATGTTTTTTTGTGTGCCATAAAACTAGAACAAGTGACCATACAAATTTCTAAGGATTCTTTTAGAAAATTACCTGAACGTTTTTGATACTTTCCCTTTGGTTCGAGGAGATTCCCTTTTTTGTTCCAAACTTCCTTGGTCTGGGAAAACAGAATTTCTGGGTGTTCATGATGGAATTCGATTTGTTTGGTTAGTTTTTCTGGATACCACTCATCATCGGAATCTAACAAAGAGATCCACTCGCCCACTGATTTTCCAATCCCAAAATTACGTGCATGACTCACTCCCCTATGTTCTGTTTGGTGGATCTGGATTGACTTATTGTTCCGACCGAAGGATTGGATTTGTCGTTTCCAACTGGGAAGGTTTGCCAAAAGAAAGGACCAAGTATTGTCTGTTGAGCCATCATCGATGATATGGAGCTCCCAATGAGGATAAGTTTGTCTGAAAACAGATTGGACCGCACGCTCTATCAGATGTTGTCTGTTATATGTTGGTATTACGATTGATATGAGTGGAGTTTTTGAGCTCATGAAGGAGTTTGCCTCGAGAGTACTAAATCAAGGTGTTGTATCTGTCCTCCTTGGTGTAGGTAATACAATGGTGGTTCTAGATTTTCTTTTTTGGATCGTTTTCCCATTGTCAAGATTTGGTGAACGGATTTGGCACTATAAATGGGTTCCAAAAGGACTTGGTTTCTTTTGTAAAACTCTTGGATCCAAGTTTCTAACATAGGATTTTGTTTTCCAAACCGAATTGTTTGTTTCTTTTCGGTGTTTCGATTCAGGACATCGATGGCTTCGGGGAGAGGAGCATCGTTACTTGTAATTTCAATCAAGTTCTCTTCTCTAACAGGTAAATGTTTTAACCCAAGATGTTTCTGTAATTCTTTTGTTTTGTTTAACCATGTTGTTTTGGATTCACCAACCATCACCGCTTGGATTTGGATGGAAGATTGGTGAAAATGATCATTGGCAGATAAAAAACTCACTCCAGATCCAATTTCCATTTGTAGGATTGCGTTTATTGTTTGTGACGAGTTCGTCATTTTTCGATCTCCAAGGTCCAAGAAGATTCGATTCTCCAGATCCTGCCAAAATTGGGAAAGACCAACAATTTGACTAGGGTTGATTCCAAATTCAGGTAAACTGAGTCCATCAAAGGATTGGCTCCTTTCTTGAAATGCTTCCAAGGCAAGAGAGCGGTTCGCATAACATTGGAACCTGTGAGAGTGATTTCTCACCAAACGTTCGTTGTATGTTTTTAGATTCGGATTTTTAGTGTATGCGATGGTTTCGACAAAAAAACCTGAGAATCTTAAGATTGAAGTAAAACTTGCTAAGTAATTTCCATGGACTGCACCCCAAAGGAGAATCCGTTTGATACCATTTTTGTTAGCATCACGAACGATTCCCGAAACTTTCCGCCACTTGGTCCCAAATCCAAAAGGAAGCAGGTCATCTCTTACCATCGTAAAATCGGCGAATTTTGTCATTCGTATGGGAAGATCAGGATTACCATGGTGAAACATCAATTTTGAATGTAACTCTACTCCTCTATTATGATCAAAAAAGTTTCGTTAGGCGAAAAAAAAGTTTCGGGAGTTTTATCTTTGGAGAATCAGAAATCTTTTTTTGTGCCTGAATTCTATTTAGGCACAATTGAATCGTTTAGTCCCCTGTTTTGAGAATGGATAAAAAGGCTTCTTGTGGGATTTCCACGTTTCCAATCTGTTTCATCCTCTTCTTTCCTTCTTTCTGTTTTTCTAGGAGCTTTTTCTTACGAGAAATATCTCCTCCATAACATTTTGCGGTTACGTTTTTGCGAAGGGCAGAGATACTTTCCCGCGCTACCACTTTGGATCCTATGGCAGCTTGCAGGGGAATCATAAATTGGTGTCTTGGGATGAGGTCCTTTAGTTTTTCAATGATGACCCTTCCCCTTTCTTCTGCTTTGGACTTATGCACGATGGAAGACAGTGCATCCACTGGTTCCCCATTTACAAGGATGTCCATTCGCACTAGTTTCGAATCACGGTAACCCACTTCTTCGTAATCAAGAGAGGCATACCCTTTGGTGTAGGATTTTAACTTGTCATAAAATTCGAAAATAAGCTCTGCCAAGGGAAGTTCGTACGTTAACTGCAATTTGTCTTTTGATAAATAGACAGTATCCAGATGGATCCCCCGTTTTTCGATCACAAGAGACATGATATTTCCGACGTACGATTCTGGGGCAATGATCGTTGCTTTGACAAAAGGTTCTTCGGATTTTCCAATTAATATGGGGTCAGGCCATTTACTTGGGTTGTCTACTTCGATCACATCATCTTTGGTTGTTGTAATGCGAAATTTTACCGATGGAGCTGTTGTGATGAGGGCTAGGTTAAATTCTCTTTCTAACCGTTCTTGTACGATCTCCATATGAAGGAGTCCAAGATACCCTACTCGAAATCCAAACCCTAGGGCTGCAGAATTTTCCCTTTCAAAGGTAAGAGCAGAGTCATTTAACTTTAGTTTCTCGATTGCATCCACAAGAGCATCAAAGTCTTCCCCGTTGATAGGAAATAGACCTGCAAATACCATTGGTTTTGCGTCTTTAAACCCTTTTACGTCTTCTGCTGTTTGGCGATTGGCATGAGTGATGGTATCTCCTGTTTTGGCATCTCCCATCTTTTTCATACCAGCAACCACATATCCCACATCCCCCGCTTGGAGTTCTTCGCAAGCCACCATGGAGAGGCGGTTTATTCCCACTTCTGTCACGGTAAACTGGCGACCAATGTTCATCATGTGGATTACTTCCCCTTTACGAAGTTTTCCATCGTATAACCGAACTTTTGCGACAACACCCATATAGGTATCGAAGAAGGAATCATAGATGAGTGCTTTGAGTGGTGCATCTACATCCCCAACTGGTGGTGGAAGTAGGTAACAGATGGCTTCGAGTACTTCTTGGACATTTAGCCCAGTTTTTGCTGATATTGGAATTGCCTCTTCTGGGTTTAGTCCAAGAGACTCTTCGATCATCAATTTACATTTATCAATGTCTGCAGAGGGGAGATCAATTTTATTGATGACAGGGATGATGCGAAGGTCTAGTTCCATCGCAAGGTATAAGTTAGCAAGAGTTTGTGCTTCGACTCCTTGGCTTGCATCTACGATGAGAAGAACTCCTTCGCAAGCAGCGAGAGAACGGGACACTTCGTACGTAAAGTCAACGTGGCCTGGGGTATCAATTAAATTCAGGTGGTAGATGTTTCCGTCTTTGGCATGGTAATCGAAAGAAGCATTGTTTGCTTTGATCGTGATCCCACGTTCCCTTTCGATGTCCATGGAATCGAGGATTTGGTCTTTTTTGGTACGTTGGTCTGTGACAAGACCAATCTCAAGCAAACGATCCGCCAGAGTGGACTTTCCATGGTCGACATGGGCGATGATGGAAAAATTGCGGGTGAATTTTTGGCGTTCGTTCACGGTTCCCTCTTCTTTTTAAGTCATTTTCCTGGAACGAGGCTCTTTGTCGAAAAAGTTTATTGTCAGAGGCTTAAAATTCCTAAGACTGGAAGGAAATTATCCCTTAGGAGAAACAAATCCCGATGTCCCAAAAAGATAGCATTCGTTCCGTCAAAGCCCGTGAAATTATGGATTCGAGAGGAAATCCAACCGTTGAAGTGGATGTCACTTTAGAAGACGGTTCGTTTGGTCGTGCGGCGGTTCCCTCTGGGGCATCCACTGGTGAACACGAAGCGGTAGAACTTCGTGATGGTGATAAAAAAAGATACTCTGGAAAAGGAGTACAAAAAGCAGTCGATAACGTTAATTCTAAAATTTCTAAATCCATCCTTGGCCTTTCGGCCACAAACCAACTGCTTGTTGATGGAACGATGATATCCCTCGATGGAACTTCCAATAAATCTAAGTTAGGTGCAAATGCAATCTTAGGTGTGTCAATGGCAGTGGCAAAAGCAGCAGCAGCCCATGCTGGACTTCCCCTGTATCGTTACATTGGTGGTACTTTTGCCCGTGAACTTCCCGTTCCTATGATGAACATCATCAATGGTGGAGCCCATGCGGATAACAACATCGACTTCCAAGAATTTATGATCCTTCCTGTTTCGGCACCGAACTTCAAAGAAGCCCTTCGAATGGGTGCGGAAGTGTTCCATAGCTTAAAAACAGTTTTAAAAGGCAAAGGCCTGAATACTGCTGTCGGTGATGAAGGTGGATTTGCTCCAAACCTAACTAGTAACAGTGAAGCCATCGAAGTAATCCTAACAGCGATCGAAAAAGCTGGGTACAAACCAGACCTCGACATCAAAATTGGTCTCGATTGTGCTGCGTCTGAGTTTTATGATGAGAAAAAGAAAAAGTATGTTCTCAAAGCAGAGAAAAAACCAGAGAAGACCGCCGAAGAACTCGTAGAATACTACTCAAATTTAGTGTCCAAGTATCCGATCATTACCATGGAAGACGGTCTGGATGAAAACGATTGGACAGGCTGGAAAAAACTTTCCGAAAAACTGGGGAAAAAGATCCAACTTGTGGGGGATGATTTGTTCGTAACCAATATCACAAAACTCTCTAAAGGGATCGAAAAAGGGATTGGTAACTCCATTCTCATCAAAGTGAACCAAATTGGAACTCTCACAGAAACCCTTAGTGCCATCGAAATGGCGAAAAAAGCGCAGTATACTGCAGTTGTTTCCCATAGATCGGGAGAAACTGAAGATGCGACGATTTCTCATATTGCTGTTGCGACGAACTCAGGTCAGATCAAAACAGGTTCCTTAAGCCGAACAGACCGAATTGCAAAGTACAACGAACTCCTTCGCATCGAAGAAGAACTCGGAAAAAATGCAACTTACAGTGGAGTGGGTACGTTTTACAACCTAAGATAAAATGACAGCAACCAAAGCCTCTCTTCTCTTAACCTATGTTTGTGCTTGTCTCTACCTCGGACTTTTGTCCGAGTCGGGGGTTGCAGAACGTATGCGTTTAGAAAAGGAACTCATGAATCTCAATGCAGAGGTGGAGAGGCTTGAGGTAGAAAACCAAGGGCTTGAAGAAAAGGAAAGGTTACTCAAAAATGATGCCTATGCCTTGGAACAAGAAGCCCGAAAGTACTACTTACTTTCAGAAACGGCACATGTGCTAAAATTTGAAGAATTTCCAGAGAAAACTGGTGCCAAACCAAAAGCTCTTCCTACATCCATCCGAGAAGCAGGTTTAGGTGGAGAGTGGAAAGAACCACCTCTGTTTTTATTACGATTCTTTTTTATTTCTTTCAGTGTTTTCCTGATTCTAGGTGTGTACTACAAGCTGAAACGCTTGCCTCATACGTCTAACCAGAAAAGACTGAACTAATATGCCAGAAGAAGAAACACCAGAAAAAGAAATCACCGAAACCATCCAAGATCTCATTAGCGACAAAAACATGGGAAAGAAGTTCCTGGAAAAACGGAAAATCTTTCTCTGGGGTCCTGTGACTGACGAATCGTCCAAGGAACTGACAGCCAAACTCATGTATTTAGAGATGGTTGATCCTGGAAAACCAATTACATTTTATATCAATAGCCCTGGTGGTGTTGTCACCTCGGGACTCGTCGTGTATGACACGATGCAAATGATTTCCTCTCCAGTGCACACAGTATGTATGGGTATGGCTGCGTCCATGGGTTCCATCTTACTCATTGGTGGGAAAAAAGGAAATCGTTACATATGGCCGAATGGTCGTGTGATGATCCACCAACCATCGATTGGTGGGCAAATCCAAGCACCTGCAACGGATTTACTCATCCATGCACAGGACATAGTCAAAACCAAAGAAAAACTCAATCAGATGTTAGCAGAAGCTTGTGGAAAATCCTACGAACAATTGGTGGAAGACACTGATCGCGATTATTATATGGATGCAGAACAAGCACTTGCTTATGGCATCGTTGATAAAATCGTAAACACAATTGACGTCGTCTAACAAAGAGTTTAAACCTAGAAGATTTTTAGAAGGTCGTCACCTTCAAACTGTCTACAATGTACTGTTTCCTCCAGACAATGCACTGGAGGATGAGTATTATTCAGAAAGTATCCTCATTCCCACAAACGATGGGTCTGGGGATATACTTTGGCTCGAACACAATCCCCCTCTTTCCAAAATTCGTAAACAATCTTCCCCTTGGAATGGTTCCTACATCATGCTCGTACATGGAATGGAAGGAAGTTCCGAATCCCATTATATGGTAAGTGTTGGGAAAGAAGCCTTAAACCGAGGTTATGGGGTGATTCGTATGAACCTTCGGAATTGTGGAAGAGGTTTAGGCCTTGCAAGAAAACCATATAATGCTGGTCAGTCGGAAGATATCGACGTAGTATTAAAATATATTTATAAACATTTTTCGAGATCCATTTTGGTTTCCGGTTTTTCCTTATCAGCCAATATGGTATTAAAGTTTTTTGGGGAAAAGAGAGAACATTATGCAAAAGCATTTACGGCTACATCCCCTCCTCTAGACTTAAAACGTAGTTGTGATTTTATCGATTCTCGTGCAGGGAATTTTTACAGAGATCATTTTTTGGAAACAATGAAAGAAAAGGTTTCCAGTGGAATTTACGACATTACGGAGAAACGAAAAGAACAAGTCCTACGTAGTAAGTCTTTTTTTGACTTTGATGATTTTTTTACTGCACCAGTCTCTGGTTATACGAATGTTTTGGAATATTACAATATTTGTTCTAGTTTAAAATATTTACCTGGGATCAAAATCCCTGGGCTCATTGTTCATGCCGATGATGATCCTGTTGTGCCTTCTGAAGTATGGCATGAAATTCGTTGGAAGTCATTCCCTATGTTACAAACTGTCCTCACAGAGAAAGGTGGTCATGTTGGTTTTATCAGCGATCCATCTCCTGACAATCCAGAAGGACGTTGGTTACCGAAGATACTTCTCGATTTTTTTGATTCCAAAATCTAATCTCATTTAATAAAACAATAAAACTTAGGATGGTTTGTGATGCGTGACCTTTTAAAAGAATGTTTGTCAGAAGAATCTGGATTTGTTGAGTTACGTTACCATCACAAAGAAAGTCGTTCCTTTTTTGCAGAACGTGGGCGTGTGGAATCCACTGCTTTACGGAAACGTACAGGGGTTGGTGTCAGAGTATTAGAATCAGGGACTTGGGGTTTTGCTTCTACTAGTGAAATCACAAAGGCCTCTATCCAAAACGCGATGCAAATCGCAAAAAAAGCAGCTAGGCTTTCTTCTGCCTTACGCAAAGATAAAATCCCAAATTTACCAAAGGCAAATTTTGCGGTTGGTGACTTTATTGGAAAAGGGATCGAAGACTTTCGTTCTCGTTCTGTGGAAGAAAAATTGAAAATGGTTCTTGATATCCAAAACGAAGCGACGAGACATTCCAACAAACTGCAGTCAGTTGGTTGTGGTTACTCAGAAATTTATGAAGAAAAAGCCATTGTCACAACAGATGGGGCAAACAGTTTTTTTAGTTTGGTAAGACCAGAATTTCGAGTTTCTGCTGTTGCCAAAGATGATGGAAAATTGGAATCAGGTTCCCATTCCATAGGTGTCACTGGTGGTTGGGATTGTTTGTTTCGAAGCCAATCCCCTTCTCAGATATCGGAAGAAGCCTGCAAAACTGCTGTGGATTTACTTTCCAGCGAACTTCCACTGGGTGGGTTATCAACAGTCATTCTCAGTCCTTCCATTGTTGGACTGCTTGTCCATGAAGCGATTGGACATACCGTTGAAGCCGATTTTGTGCTCTCAGGTTCTGTTGCCCAAGGGAAAATTGGCCACCGTGTTGGTTCCGACTTAGTGACGTTATGCGATTCGGGAGCTTCCGAATTTTATGAAGGGGCTGGTGGTACCATCCCTGTGGATGACGAAGGTGTGATACCAACAAATACAGTCATCATCAAAAATGGAATTCTTTCCTCTTACCTCCATAACCGTGAGACTGCGGAACGATTTGGAGTTGCACCTACTGGTTCTGCGAGAGCTTGGGAATATGGAGATGTTCCTCTCATTCGAATGCGAAATACATTTTTACTCCCTGGTGATTCTAGTTTAGAAGAGATGATTGCTAATACCAAAGATGGGTATTATCTGGATGGAGCTAAAAACGGCCAAGCGGATGCGACTGGTGAGTTTATGTTTGCCGTACAAAAAGCGTATCGAATCCAAAATGGAAAAATCACCAATTTGCTGAAAGGGGTAACTGTTTCTGGTCTTGCCTTTGATGTTTTACAAAATGTAGACATGGTTTCCAAAGAATTTAAATGGGATTTGGGATCGGGCCATTGTGGGAAAGGACAACCTGCGAAAGTTGATGCCGGTGGACCGTATGTTCGCACAAAAGTTTTATTAGGTGGTAAATAATGGATCGTGGTGCGATAGAAAAACGATTAAGCGACCAGAAAGATTTACTTACCAATTTAATTTCGAAAGCAAAATCAAATGGAATCGAACAAGTAGAGATTTATTCCAGTTATGGTTATTCAGAGGATGTAAGTTTAGAAAAAAACGATCTTAATAATTGTACAGCAACAGAAGAAAATATGTTTGGGATCCGCGTGATCCATGAAGGAAACCAAGGGTTTCTCATTTCCAATCACATTCCTAGTTTGTATACATCGATCGAAGAAGCATATCAATTGGCAAAAAGCCAGTCCACTCCAGATCCGGATTTAGTATTACCAGAAACACGACCAATCACAAACCAATTTGATACCTATGATAGTTCCCTTGATACGATGGGGATTGAAGACCTCGTTTCCTACGCCAAAGAAGCACTAGGTTGGCGAAATGATTTGTATGATAAAATCAATATTGACTCAGGTGATTTTTCGCTTAGCAAAGGTTATAAGTTAATCGTATCTTCTAAAGGAGTGATGGCTCATGAACTTGGTGCTGAACTTTCTGCTTCTGTTATGGGGATGGGTGTGGACGGAGATCTCGTTGGTAGTTTTGACTATGATTCTGCAAGTGGTTTCACAAAAGACCAATTCCAGTCACTTTGGAAAAAGGCGTTCCATAATTTCGGAGATAAATGTATGGGAGCCTTGTATGCAAAACCAACAACTGGATTCCAAGGTAAAGTTTTACTCCCACCAGATGCCGTGTATTCCTTTTTCCTAGGGCTTTTTATTGGATCCTTGAATGGAACTAGTTTACGAAAAGGAAAATCAAAAATGGCAGGGAAAATTGGTGAAAAAGTTGCCTCTTCGTTACTCTCCATATGGGATGATCCAACAAACAAAGGTTTTATGGGATCGACTGGTTTTGACAGAGAAGGAATGCCTACCTCTTTCAAAAAAGTCTTAACTGAAGGAGTTCTCGAATCTTATTTTTATAATACATATGAAGCTAAAAAAGCGAAACTTCCCATTTCCAATGGATGTGCGACTGGAGGTGCCCAAAGCCTACCAGGTTGTGGGCCAAAACAATTACAAATTGCTCCAGGAAATGCAAACAAAGATGAGTTTTTTAAACTGCCAGGCAAAACACTTTTTGTGAATCGAATCTCAGGCACAAAAGATGGAGCATCGGGAGATTTTTCTGGAGTTGTGAAAGGTGGTTATCTCTTAGAGGGTGGAGAAAAAATCCCAGTTCGCGAAGTTCAAATTGTAGGTAATGCATTTGATGCTTTAAACCAAATTGAAGCAATTTCAAAAGAGGGTGAACTCATAGGAGAATCATCCTTTGTTCCCTATATGTTACTCGATGGATTTACAATTACTGGTGTTATGGAAAACTAAACATGCCCCAAGAGATTTTAGAGAGACCAGCAGGCGCATCATTTTTTCTCATAGTATCTTATGAGAATGAAGATACATTATTTGAATTAAAAAATTTAAGCGAAAAACGTTTTTCTAAAATACTTTATGAGTCATTACTATTACCAAGATGGATTCCCGATGAATCGGAACGTGAATTTTCCTATCCAGGTCGTTTTACAAAGGTTTTGTCTTTCAAACAAAGAATCCATAGAGAAGAAATTGTTGAGAAAAAAAAAGACTGTTTAGAATTCCAGTCAATCCTCCAAAAAAAGGATTTAAGTACATTACTAATTCCTGGTTATGTTACTTCACATAACATAGTCATTGCGAAATCTAAGGATGATTTCCACCGTATGTATTTGTTCCAAGGGGTCTATGCGGAAACAGTTTATTATTTTTCTAGGGGCATCTTACAACCTCTTCCTTCCACACAAAATTATTTCAAAGAAAAAGAGGTAATTTATTTTTTTAATACACTCAGGGAATCATATGAGTTTAACAAATTTAAATCTTAAGCAACCAATAGTTATTTTGAACATATTCCTATTTCCTTTTTTATTGATTCTCTCTTTTTTATTTTTATCCCAATGTAATCTTTCAGAAGACAAAGTATTTCAATTTTGTGATAATTTTAATGATGAACTTAAGTGCATCGAACCTAAAACTGAAAATGATATTGTTTTTCTGGACCGATCTAAATTTAAAAAAGAAAATCCAAGTTATGAAGATTTTGGCAATTTTCTCTATTTTACAGCAAGAGAAACGCCAGGTTTTCGATTGGTTTTAGACACTGCTTGGAACGGGAAAACATCCGAAGAATTTCGGAGTCATTACAATGCTTACTTAGTTTATGGGAGTGCAAAGGAAAGAATGGAAGGGAATTCTTTCCAACCAAAAACGGTGGTTTCCTTCCATTATTTAGGTGCTTTGCTAAAAGAAGAATTCCGTCATATTGGCATCGCCAAAAATCCATTTCAAATCGAAGCCTTAGGTCCTATTGTTCTGACTTACATTGTGGAAATACCTGGTAAAGAACCAATTTCCAAAGTAAGGACAATCCAACTCCGCTGGAAACCGTAAGTTTTAATCTTTATTTTTGAATGTACAATGCATTTGGATCAAAGAAAAAATCCATTGGTGTATAATCTAAATATAACAACGATAATACGGAAAGGGAAATTGCACCGACCACAGGAATGAGGAGGTTGTCATCAACCAATCCTTTTGCTGTCGTATTGGAAAAAAACTCCGTAACACAAGACAAAACAACCGATACAAAAACGATCACGATGGGAGTCCAAGTAAATCCATGGTGATCATACAGAGAAAGAAAACTTTCAGGGTGAGATTTTGTGATGAGATACAAAACAAAAACTGAAAAGATAAAAGCCGGAATCAAAAAACCAAAAACACCCTCGATGGATTTCCCATTATAAAAACGATGTTTGCCATATTTACTGCCCACATAAGCAGCAAATGGATCTCCTATGACTAAAAATAGAATTGCAAGGATAGCGACTTCCGCTGGAAAAAAGCAAACAACGATTAAGTTGGCAAGAAAATATGGAACTGTCCCATTAAATCGTTTTCGTTCAGATTCTTTCATGAGAAATCCAAAATACTGATAAAAAAAGGCTTCAAATCCACTATGACTCAAACGAAATATTTCCAATAGAAAAAGTGCTAAAAGGAAAATTCCGAGTGAAGACACGAGGATGGCTCGAGTGGCATAAACAAGTCCGAAAGCATCTCGGAATGGATCCAAATATAAAGTAACGGGAATGATGAGTCCCAATACATGCCAAATTTTACGAAAAAAATTAAATCCTGAACTCATTTTGTTTTACCTACTGGGTCTTGAAGCCATTTTGAACGCGGCTTCTTCATTATTTGCGATGGGGAATAAATTGCGAACACCTGCCATTAGGAATGCTTGTCTTACGCTTAACGGAAGGTTGATGAGAATGATTTTGTGTTTTTGTAAAAATGCTTCTTCATTTAATGTTTTGAAAGCAACAATGCCTTGGGTTGTGACCATGTTCAGTTCCTCTAAATCAAGAATGACTGACCCATGTTTTAAGGAATTGGTGACCGATTTGATGCACTTTTCTGCTGTGAAGTTGTTTAGATTTCCCTGTAATTTGGTTACGTAAACGGTATCAATTTTTTCAGTGGAAACTACTAAATCGTCTAAACTCATAAATTTTTCTAATTTTCTTATTTCATTCTTGCACTCTATTGCAAGTAAATAAAAGTTTTGGAAGGAAGTGTGTTTTGAAGGTAACTGTTGCTCATCTCTACAAAAAACTGGAAGAACTCGACCGTGATGTTGTGGAATTAAAAAAACTCACCGACAGGCTTGCTACTGACAGAGAATATTCTCCTATCTTAAAAGAAACATTTTTATCGGAAATGTCGAAATTAGAAGACCAAAAGGCAGAAATTTTAGGCCTAAACATTGAAAAACAAGGAACCTCGGTCCATTCCTTAAAGGCAAAAACAACTGACACTCGAAGTGTAGATGTGACAAAAAAAGAAATTAGTCCAACCCTTCCCCCGGAACCGAAAAAACCAGACCGACCTGTTCGCAAATATTAATTGATTTAAAGACTGTAAAAGACAAGGAACCCCAATGATTCGAAACAAACTAATACATCGAGTGATGTTACTCGGTTTAATTCTCCTGCCCCTGATCAATTGTGCTAAGGATTCTGAAATCCTAGCTACGTTCGATGGTGGGACTGTAACTAGAAGAGAGATGAATTTTGTAATTGAAGCGTCAAAACGTGGAAACACGGAACCACAACCCATTAGTGCTGACATCCAAGCAAAAATATTAGAAAGTATCGCTTTGGAAAAAATTTTACTCAAAGATGCAATCAAAGCCAATAAAGTTTCTGAAGCAGATGTGACTAAAATTGAATCTTTAGTAAAAGATTTTTTAAAACTCAATGTTTATATGCGTGAGTATGTAAAAAATGGATTAAAATCAAAACCATTAGAATTTATCAATTTACAACTTGCATTAGTCCGTGGTGAAGATGAGGCGGAAAATTTGAAAAAAGCCCAAGATCTTGCTAACCGTTTGAACACAATGTCAGACAAAGAAGTAGCCATCGAAATCGCAAAATCAACTGATGATATGACAAGGAAACCAATCGGCGGAAAATTAGAACCTTTTTGTACGAATTGCGCAGAGACTCCACTCGAAGACATTTTAAGTGAAGTTAGAGGTGTGAAACAAGGTAAATTTATCGCCTACGCAAAACAAGGCGAAGGAAGAATTGCTTATGTAGTACGTTCTCTCGGAACGGAAAAAGTACACCCAGAAAGACTTCGTAAATATTTTACATCAGTCTTTGATGAATTCAAAGAAGAAGCAATGGAATATGGTAAAACCCATGAAGACGCAGAAACCAAGGCAAGTATTGCATACTTTACCGAAGGTGAATCTGCAGATAAAGCCAATCAATTTGCATCGCATACTATGAAAGAGTATGAGCAAGGTTTGTACCAAAAAGAACTTAAAAAAATCACAGAGGAAAGTGGAATCACTGTCGCAAACCTTCCTAGATTCACAGGACCGGATGATGTTGATCCAAAAGTTTTCACTCCAGAATATAGCTTATATTCTAATAAAGATGGGAAAAGTTATACATGGAAAGATTTAACTGCTGATTTTGATGCAATCCCTTCCCAACTCAAACAAGAGTATAAAACGGAAAAAGCAAAAACTTGGGATATGTTGAACCTTTTCCAATCTACAATCCTCCAAGGAAAAATTGCAGAGACATCTAAAAGAGTGCAAAACGTAGATAGTGAAATTGGTTACCTCATGCAATTAGATAAAATGAAAGTGAGTTTGGCATTAAAATCCCTTCAAGATGAAATCAAAGCCATCCCGGTAACTGTGACCGAAACTCAAATGCGTGATGCGTATGAAGCTGGAAAATTGTATGCATATTCTGACCAAGATCCTAAAAATCCACAAAATCGAATTCCGAAGCCATATGCAGCGGTAAGAGAACGAATTAAATCAGAAATGGAAGGTTCTCAACGAAATTCGTTCATTGAACAAAAAGTATCTGGCCTAAAAACTACTTATAACTTAGTGATCGCAAGCGATCGTCTAAAAGAAGTTACATTATAGTTCCCACCAAGTTTTGGAATATGGCAAAATTTTTTTATTGAATTTTGCCATATTTGACATATTTTGACTGTTAGGGGGGATAAATGAACAATCACATTTACATGCTTCGAAAGAAGAGAGGCATCAAACAGTACGATATGGCAAGAGCTTTGGGGGTATCTCCGAGTTATCTTTCCAAAATTGAGACTGGTGCCCAAGATCCGACTGAAAAGTTTAAGTCATCTTGTGCCAAGTATCTCAAAACGTCCGTTGATAAACTCTTTAACGAAAGCGCTGTGGAAGACATCTACCCTGAGTTTTCCAATGGATTGAAAAACAAACTTTGGGCAGTCCGACGTGAGTTAGGAATCAAACAATATGATTTCGCAAAGAAATTAAAAGTTTCGACTCCGTTTCTGTCAAAAGTGGAACTTGGACTTTTAGAACCACCAGAAGATTTTAAGAACCTGGTATCTAAAGTTCTCAAAATGGAAAAAAACGAGCTTTTTTTAGGCTAAATTGAAAATCACCAAAGCAAGGCTTCCAAAAGCCTTGCTTTTTCTCCCACCAAAACAAAAAGATTTTGTCACATAATTCCTAAACCATTCAATAGTCCCTGATGAAAGAGAGACAAGCGGAACACCAAGATGGTTGGGCCAGTCGAGTCGGTTTAATTTTAGCAGTTGCCAGTGGAGCCATTGGGCTTGGAAATTTTCTGCGTTTCCCTGGGCAAGCAGCACAAAACGGTGGTGGCGCCTTCATGGTCCCTTACATCATCAGTTTTCTGTTACTCGGCATCCCTGTTTGTTTGGCAGAATGGACAATGGGAAGGATGGGTGGTAAACATGGTCATAGCACACCTTTCATCTTTCGGGAATACTTAAAAGGATTTCCTCTCAAACTATCTGGAACCATTGGAGTGATGATTCCAGTAATGATTTATGTGTACTATATATTCATTGAATCTTGGTGTTTAGCCTACGCTTATTATTTCTTAACAGGCCAAATGTCATTATCCGCAACCACAAGGGATGGTATGACAAGTGAAGCCGCTTCCTTTTTTATGAGTCTGACTGGCGCTGGTGAAAACGGATCCAGTTTCCAATCACCTATCCTCTTTTTCTTTTTAGTCTGTGTATTATTTAATTTTTTACTCGTTTACCGTGGTCTTTCAAAGGGTCTAGAGGCGTTTGCAAAAATTGCAATGCCACTCATGGGTATCTGTGCCACAATCATCCTTGTGAGAGTTCTCACAATTCCTGGAATTGAAAAGGGACTTGCGGTTATGTGGAATCCTGATTGGTCGAAACTAACGGAACCTAAAGTTTGGATCAGTGCTGCTGGGCAAATTTTCTTTTCCTTATCAACAGGATTTGGAATTGCTCTTGTATTCTCCAGTTTTCTTAAGAAAAAAGATGATGTAGTTTTATCAAGTTTGTCTTCAGCATCACTCAATGAATTCGCAGAAGTTGTGTTTGGTGGAATGATCACAATCCCTGTGGCATTTTTATTTTTAGGCATACAGGCAACATCTTTTGGAACCTTTGGAATGGGTTTTATTGCATTACCATCTGTTTTTGGGATGATGCCTGGAGGGAATTTTTTTGGAGGACTATGGTTTTTAGTCCTATTCCTTGCTGCCATTACTTCTTCGGTGACTATGTTACAACCTGGCATCTTATTTTTAGAAGAAGGATACCGAATCGGAAGGCGTAAGTCTTCCCTATTACTTTTCCTTTTTACCTTTGTATTGTGTTTGCCTATCGTATATTTTAATAAAGATTTTGCCGCTCTAGATATCGCCGATTTTTATATTGGAACCATCATGATTTATATTTTGGCATCCATTCAAATCTTTATCTTTGTTTTTAAGATTGGTGTGGACAGAGGAGAGGCAGACGCTAACGAAGGAAGTCTCATTCCTTTTCCCAAACTCATAAAATTTGTTCTAAAATACATCACTCCATGGTTTTTACTTTTTATCTTTGTTTCCTTCTGTTATATGAACTTACCTGAATATTTGGATAAGATGAATCCTGAGGTCATGGGGCTTCTTGCCGAAAATAAAGGTCAGAATGTAGACGATGCAAAAACCAAAGCAATTGTGGCGAGGTCAGTTGTGATCGGTCTGATACTCATTTACGGTTTTATTTATTTATTAGTCTCAAAAGCACTCGATTCTAGGACAGAGAAGGTCACAAAATGAACACTGCAGTTGAGCTCAATTGGCAAGGGATGATGATCATGGCAGTTTCTTTAATTTCTGTCACTAGTTTAACGATTGTTTGTGTCGTGCTTTTGTTTCGGAATAGGCATTAAAGTTTGGACGTATCTTCCGTTTTTACAAAACAACTTCCAAAACTTTGGAAAGATTATGAAGTTCGAAAAGAACAGATGGAAATGTCCGAAGCCATTGAGTCTGCCTTTAACCAAGGAACCAACTGGGTGATCGAAGCAGGTACGGGCGTTGGAAAATCATTGGCATATCTCATCCCAAGTGCTCTGTTTTCTTTAGAAAATGAATGTACTGTTGTAGTATCAACAGAAACAAAATCCTTACAAGACCAATTATTATACAAAGACATTCCTCTTGTTTCGGAAGCACTTGGTGTTCCAATCAATGCAATGGTTGCTCTCGGTGCCAATAATTATTTATGCAAACGTAAATACAATCGTGTGATGGAACGTGGGGATTTTGGACCTGAAATGGAATCATCAATTTCTTACTTCGTCAATTGGGAGAAACAAACCGAAAGTGGAATTCGAGCAGAATATGATGGGTATCTATCAAATTCTTTCTGGTCATCAGTTGCTCGAGAGTCTGACAATTGTTTGGGGAGAAATTGCCCTAATTTTAATTCCTCCTATTATTTTTTAGAAAAAGAAAAATGGAAAAAAGCAAATATCTTAATTGTAAATCACCATTTGCTCGCAAGTCACCTGGCTGGAGATTTTAAATTATTGCCACCATTTTCCCAATTGGTGATTGATGAAGCCCATGTGTTTCCTGAAATTGTTGGCAAAGCGTTCGGTTCGGAAATTCGATATGAACTGATTCTAAATTTGCTCCATTATTTATATTTTCCAGAAAAAAGAACAGGTCTTGTTTTAAAACTCAAAGCAAATGAAAAAATCATAAAACAAATTGAAGCAAGTATTGGTTATGCGAATGATTTTTTTCGTATGTTACTATCTGCAATTCCTTTACAGTTTAATCAATTTGCCACTCGCCATACGGAACGTATCAAACTTGATAATGGTGCTTTGGAGGATACATTAGCAGATCTATCCTCAAGTTTAGAATCCATGTTATCAAAATATAAAAAAGACAGTGATGACATCGAAGAAAAGGAACTTGCTCTGGGACTTGAGATGGTTTCAGGAAATTTAAAAAAAGCTTCTTCTTTTCTCACTGACTTCCGGTTGAAAACAAATCCAAATTTAGTATTTTGGATCGAACCTCCTTCACAAGTGGCAAAAGATCCTTTTTATTATTTGTTTTCTCAACCGAAAAACACAGATGAGATACTGGCAAATACCTTGTTTCCCAACATGGATTCCGTCGTGTTAACCTCAGCAACTCTTTCTCCCACTTCTGGTAATTTTCAGTATTTTTTGAAAGAAGTGGGTACAAGTGACGTAAAAACAAAAACTCTTAGTTCCCCGTTTCACTACAATACACATTCTCTATTATTTGTACCCAAACAAATTGCAGATCCAGTATCAGATCCCAAACGTAACAAAACAGATTTATCCTATTGGATTACTCGCCTGTTAAAACTTTCGGAAGGAGATGCTTTTGTACTATTTACTTCCAATAAACTTCTTTCGGAACTTTACGAAGAAATTCGAAACTTAGTTCCCTATCCTATTTTTGCCCAAACGGAGATGGGGCCAATCGCCGCCAAACGTGAGTTTCTTGCCAACCAGAATAGTGTATTATTTGGAGTGTCAAGTTTTTGGCAAGGTGTGGATATCAAAGGAGATAAACTCCGGAATGTGATTGTCACGAAACTTCCCTTCCAAGTTCCCACTGAACCTGTTTTACAGGCAAAAATGGAAGATATGGAAAAAAAAGGGAAAAGCCCTTTTTGGGAAATGCAAGTTCCAAAAACATGTTTGTTACTCCGCCAAGGGTTTGGAAGGCTTATCCGATCCCAATCTGACACTGGCATGGTGAGTATCCTTGATCCAAGGATCCATACAAAATCCTACGGAAAAAACGTGTTGCAAAGTTTACCGAAAGGAGTTCCTCTCATAACGGAATTTAACGAATTGGAAAGAAAATTCCATTTATTGCCGAAGTGATTTGTATGAAACGAATTGTAACAATTTTCCTTTCTTTTGTAATCTTCTCTTTCACTCTTCTATCGAAACCAATTGTGGATAAAGATATTTATGCCTCAATCGTCAATTGGACTGATCAGATCATTGTTTCTAACGTCAAAGAAACCATTCCCAAAATTGTATTTGATGAGGATGATCCAGAATTTTCCGGCAAAAATACGGCAACAAGCCAAGGAAAAGCGCATTCCATGGCTCGTAAAAAAGCCAAGGAAAAACTAAAAGTGAGACTGAGCCAACGTTTGGAGTCTCTATTGTTCAATGCGGACTATACAATTTTTGAATATACCCAAGTGAACCAACATGCTCGGTTACGTCTCAATTCTTACATTGGGGCAGAAAAAGAAGAATATGATTTCCAATTTGTCAAAAATGTTTTGGAAGCAAAAGCAAGTCTCCCGATCAAAGGAAAAGATGGGATCCTTGCTCATATTCCGATCGAATATGGAACTGAAAAAGTCCCTGAATTTAGTGAAGAAATGATCCCTGTGGAGTTTTCTGGGCTAGTTGTGGATGCAAGGCACTTGCCAGTCAAACGAGCGTTATTTCCCAAAATCCAAACGGATCGAGGGCTTGATGTTTACTCCCCTTTGTATGTAAAAGAAGCATACGCGATCGAAACAGGGTATATCGTTTATAGAGAAGATCAGAATGGAAAGTCGTATGAGATGAAGGTTGGAAAAAATCCCTATTTTGTACTCGCTCTTTCGACTGCAGGGAAAAACCAAACTGATTTAATCATTCCCACTGACGAGGCAGCTAAACTTCTTAGCCACCCCGAAACACGAAAGAATATTACACGTTGCAGAGTTTTGATTTTAGTTTCTCAGTGAGAGACAAAAACATTTTTTCCGCTTTCCCGTATTCACCATTAAACAAATAAGCAAAACCCATATCCTCTAGGTCTTTATGTGCAAGAGAACCAGATTTTTTTTCTAGTTCATTGATGTTACGGTAAACCGAATCATACATTTTTCTTTTTTCTTCAAAACTAGGAAGGTTTAATTTGTTTGGAATGTTTTCAAAAATGAGATTGGCTTCTTTATGACGATCCAAAAAGAGTAAAGCCATTCCAACTAGTTTATGGATATCAGAATCATTTAAGAGTTTCATGTTATCACGAAACACTTTGATCACTTCATCATAACGTTTTAAGTAATAAGTACATATTAATTCTTCTTTGATAAAGGAAAGATCATTCCATTGTTTTTTATAACGAACGATTATATTCTTTGCATCTTCATACGCTTCTGCTCGGAAGTAAATTTTGATCGCAGTTTGAATGATGGAAAAACAAAGAGGATTCGTTTGTGTTTGGAAATACAAATTTAAATTTTTACAAGCTTCCCCATTTTTTCCCAATTCAAAGTTTTGAATGGCATCTACGAGAGGTGCTAAATTGGAAATCCCTTTGGGTGCCTGAACCATTGCCCGTCCAGTCAGCTCGTAAAGTGCTAAATAACTGAGATGTTGCACATAAAAATTGTCAGGATGGCGTTTTGCAAGCACCACAACATCTTCGTTGGAACCTACCTCATATAAATCCCAAGCTTCTTTTTCGACTGTTGTAGTTAAAACTTGGGTTGCTTGTTGTGCCATAAGGTACCTCTCTTTCTATAAAAGGATCGGTCTTATGGCATTTTTTCCGTTAAAAAAAATTATGGTGTCAATCGGTAAATCATTCTAGGGAAAGGAATACACTCTCGGATATGGGGTAACCCACAGACCCAAGCAATCACTCGTTCTAGGCCCATTCCAAAACCTGCGTGTGGGACCGATCCATACTTCCTTAGGTCCAAATACCAGGAATAATCATCTGGAGGTAGACCTTCTTCCTTTAGGCGTTCTACAATTTTATCGTATGACTCTTCTCTTTCTGACCCACCGATGATTTCACCAATTCCGTCTGGTGCGATTAAGTCGGCAGAGAGGACTGTCCTTGGGTCATTAGGATTTTGTTTCATATAAAAAGCTTTGATGGCTCTAGGAAAATTTTGGATGAAGATGGCGGTACCAAAATGAGTGGTTAGGATTTGTTCCCTTTCTGCATTGATGTCTTCTCCCCATTCGATGTTCTCTCCCGCATCTTTTAAGATTTGGATGGCATCTCCATATTCCACGCGAGGGAACGGTTTCTCCAGGGTTTGCAGGAGTGGCAAATGGTCTCGTTCGAGAGTCTTTAAGTCTTCTTTTGTGCGTTCTATGGTCGTTTTTAAAACTGATTTTACAAATCGTTCTTGTAATTCCAAGTTTCCATTTTGCCCAAGGAAGGCAGTTTCTGCTTCCAACATCCAAAATTCAGTTAGGTGCCGCTTGGTTTTACTTTTTTCTGCTCGGAATGTGGGACCAAAACAATACACCTTCGAGTGTGCAAAAGCAGCAGTTTCTAGATACAATTGGCCAGTTTGTGCCAAATACGCTTGGCCCAAATCAAAATATTCAGTGGAAAATAAGGTTCCTGCGGATTCACCAATGGATCCAGTAAGTATAGGTGTATCAATTAGCGTATAGCCATCATTACGGAAAAATTCTCTGATCGCAAATGACAATTCAGACCGAACCCTTTGGATGGCAAGTTGCCGTTTGGATCGTAACCACAAATGCCTATGATTGTGTAAAAAGTCGGGTCCATGTTCTTTCGGTGTTATGGGATAATCAGACGATGGACCTACAATGATAAAAGAGGAAAGCGTAAGCTCCCGTCCACCAGGTGCTTTTTCATTTTCCTGCCAGTTCCCATTCACTAAGAGCGAAGTTTCTTGGGGTAAACTTTTGATTTGTTTGAAGAGGTCTTCCCCAAGGGATTCCTTTTCACAGACCACTTGAAGGATTTTCCCATTGGTCCTGAGTTGTAAGAATTGGACGTGGTTATTGCCTCGAAGGCCTTGCACCCAACCTTGTAATGGTAGGGATTCGTCAGACATAGTAGGATGGGATGAATTTGGATCTAAACTTGGAATCATGGATGGTTTTTTCTGTTTGCCAGTTCAATTTTCTCTGAAATTTTGAACTTACAGAATGAAATCTAGCATCCTATTAGACGGTAAAGCGATTTCCGAAAAAATCCGAAATCGAATCCAAGAAACATTAGCAAAAGCGAAAGCGGAAGGTAAGGGAATTCCTACACTTGCCACCATCCTTGTGGGGAATAACCCTGCATCAGAAACCTATGTCAATATGAAGGTGAAAGCCTGTGAAAAAGTAGGAATGAATTCGCGGTACATTCGTTTGAAAGAAGAAACTACCACCGAAGAACTCTTAGTCGAAATTCGTAAATTAAATTCGGATCCATCGATCAATGGAATTTTATTACAACACCCTGTCCCCCACCAAATTGACGAACGTAAAGCTTTTGATGAAATTGCATTAGAAAAAGACGTAGATGGTGTGACAACAATTTCGTTTGGAAATTTATCTATGAATAGTGAAGCTTACTTTCCGTGCACTCCGTACGGTATGATTTTGCTTTTGCAAGAATATGGAATTGATGTAACAGGAAAACATGCAGTGGTTGTAGGCAGATCACCAATTTTAGGGAAACCTATGGCGATCATGTTAACCAATTTGAATGCTACTGTCACCCTATGCCATTCCAAGACAAAAAACCTACCCGATTTAGTCAAACAAGCTGATATCATTGTAGGTGCTGTGGGTAAACCTGAATTTATCAAAGCAGATTGGATCAAAGAAGGTGCAGTGATTTTAGATGCTGGGTATAACGTCGGTAATGTGGGCGATATCGAAGTTTCAAAAGCAAAAGATAAGTCTTCCTACTACACTCCAGTTCCTGGTGGTGTGGGCCCGATGACCATTTCCGTTCTCCTTTTACAGACCATGTATAGTTTTTTAGGTCAATTTTCTCCTAAGTTGGATTCTCATGCCACAAACCGTTAGTTTTGATGAATGTTTTCAAACAATTCCAAAACTAGATCCTCCAAGTGATTTAGATACTTTTTGGAAATCAGGGATTAGTGAACTTAAAAAAGTTCCAATCAAAGCAACCTATAAAACAGTCTTAAAGGGTTCTTTCATTTGGGAATCTTTGAATGATATTAGTTTTCAGAGTATCGACAACCACGTGTTACATGGAAAATTAGCAATTCCAAGAAAACGTGGGGATCGCCCTGTTGTTGTTTATTTTCACGATTACCTGGCAATTCCAGAGGAAATCCAAAAAGGTTATTCTGATTTAGGTGTAGCCCAACTTCACATCACATTACGTGGACATGGCGAAGAAATGATCCAAATTCCAGTAGATCCAACTACTGGTAAATCGCCGATTGGTTGGACACCCAATTACTTTGTCCATGGCCTTGACCAAAAAGAAGAGTTTTATATGAGAAAACTCTATTTAGATGTGATCCGCACGATAGAGTTTCTAAGACTTTCTGATGGGATTGATGGCGATCAAATCATTCTCCATGGAAAATCACTTGGATCAGCCTTGGCTGTGTTTGGTGCAGCATATTCTGATCGAATCAAAGGTCTGATTTTAGAAACACCTTCATTTTGTTATATTGATAAGGAACAAATGTCCTTAAAAGGAAACCCTTGGGTTCGTGAACTCACTCCATTTTTTGAGAAACGAGCTACTAAGAAAATCGATTACAAAAAAGAATTATCTTATTTTGATGCGATGAATTTTGCTAAAAAAATTAAAATACCTGCTCTATTTTCTTGTGGAATGGAAGATCAAATCTCTCATCCTAAATCAACATTTGCACTTTTTAATCATATGAACTGTGATAAAAGAATGCAGTTATATCCAACAGAAGGAAACGAAGCTGGAAAAGAAAAACAACCACAAGCGAATTTAGAATTCGTAAAAGAAATTTTTGCCTTATGAGTTTGATTCCTTTTGTCTTTTTAAATACAAAATCTGGTAAAAAAGAACCTTTTGTACCCAAAGATCCTAACTCTGTTTCCATCTATTCCTGTGGTCCAACTGTATATAATTTTGCTCATATTGGAAATATCAGGTCATTTTTATTCGTAGATATTTTGCGCCGGTCACTTTTGTTAGGTGGCTATAAGTTAAACCAGTCTATGAATATCACTGACATTGATGATAAGATCATTAATGAGTCCATAAAACGTAACATTAGTGTTGAAGAATTTACGAAACCTTGGACTGAGGCTTTTTTTAAAGATTTATCTACTCTACATGTTCAAACATTGGAACATTATCCAAAAGCGACAGAATCCATTGAAGATATGGTGTCTCTTGTCGAAACTTTACAATCGAATGGTTTAGTTTATGAACGAGAAGGGAATGTTTATTTTTCTATTCAAAAATTCAATCGTTATGGTGAATTATCAAAAATAGATGTATCTGGAATGAAATCTGGTGTTCGTTACGATGCAGATGAATACGAAAAAGACGATGTCAGAGATTTTGTATTGTGGAAAAATCAAAAAACTAAAGATGAAAAATGTTGGCATACACGTTTAGGTACGGGGAGACCAGGTTGGCATTTAGAATGTTCTGCCATGATTCGGAAAATTTATGGTTCCGGAATTGACATACATACTGGTGGGATTGATTTACTATTCCCTCATCATGAAAATGAATTTGCCCAAACGACAGGTGCTTATCCAAACGAGGAGTTTGTAGGAACATGGCTCCACTGCGAGCACCTATTAGTTGATGGTGAAAAGATGTCAAAGAGTAAGGGTAATTTTTATACCTTACGGGATATTTTAGAAAAAGGATACGAACCAAGAGTCATTCGTTTTCATTTAATCTCAGCGCATTACAGAAGTAAGTTGAATTTTTCTATGGCGAAATTGGAAGAATCGAAAGTATCTTTAGATAGAATTCAAAATACAATCTTTCGGTTATTGGAGAGTGGTTCATTATGGAATTTTATTCCACAAGACGGAAAAAATTTGATTTTTTCCCTCCCTGAACTGACTAAACTGAATGAAGATTTTTTAAATGCTTTGGCAGATGATCTCAATATACCTAAGGCACTTGCTATTCTTCATGAGCTTGTACGTATTGTAAACCAAACTCTAGACCAAACTAAAAAGGAAAATGCAGATCTTTTTTATGAACAAGCTCTTCGTTTGTTCATACAAATGAATGAACTATTTGCGGTATTCTCATTTGAAAAACCAGAAACAAATTTGGATGGAATTACTGAAGAGTGGATTTTAGAACAAATTGCAAATCGAAAATTTGCAAAACAGAATAAAGATTTTGTTACTGCTGACAATATACGAAAAGAGTTGGAAAACAAAGGCATCCTTCTCGCTGACACAAAAGAAGGAATCACAACATGGAAAAAAGCCCCGTAGAAATACTTTTTGGGAAACGAAATTTTTTTGAATTTTTGGAATCATTGGAACAAATGGCGCCGGAACGAGGAATCAAAACCATTCGGGAAGTCATTGTCAAAGATGGAATTGGAAATGAGGAAAAACAAAGGATAAAGTCTTATTTACTGAATTCTGTAAAATTCACAACAGTTTCTAGCAGGGAACTAGATCGAATTGCGCAAGATAAAAATCACCAAGGGTATGTGATCATTCGTACAAAACAAAAATCTTTTACATCCCTTGGTTTTGAACAATTCAAACAAAACATTCAGCCAAACGAAGGTCCAATTCTGATATTGGATCGTATCCAAGACCCAGGAAATTTGGGGAACTTACTCCGCACTGCAGAATGTATGGGCGTAAAACATGTGTTAATGTCTGATAGGGACACTTCCCCTATTACTCCCGTTGTTGAAAAAGTATCTGCTGGGGCAATCCACCATATCCAAATTTATAGAGTGGCGAATTTAAAACACGGAATCGAGTTTCTAAAAAAAAATGAGTATTGGATCCTTGCAACTGATGAAGAAGGTGAAGAAGAGATCTGGGAAAATTTACCTGATGTTTCCCAAATGGCAGTTATCATGGGGAATGAAGGAGAGGGAGTCAAAAGAATTTTACTTGAAGATGCGGATTATGTAGCTAGAATTCCTTTATATGGCGCGGTTACTTCGCTCAATGTGGTAGTTGCTTGTGGAATTACCTTGGATCGACTACATCATGTTTCGCAATAAGCGAAGCATGCGAATTTTTTTATTTTTCATTTTCTCAATCATCACATTTCAATCTTGTTTATACGATTTTTACAGAAAAGAATTTGTTTCGGAAAAAGACAAAAACGAAGAAGCCTTGTTACTTGCTTTTCTTGGACTTTTACCCAATCCCAACCAAAAATTATTTGGCTTTATTCCTGGAAGTTCCAGAAATTTGGCAAATTCACAATTTGTATCGCTTGACTGGTTTCCAAAAACCAATTCCAAAAAGATTATTTTTGTTCATGGTTGGAACCCAGCGGAAAGAGATTCTGATCCAATCACAAACGATGAAAAAAAAATTCAGAATATAAAAAATACATTCTCTAATGGTTTAATTCATTACCAAGAAGGAAGGGATTCGGCAAAATCAGAATTTGATTTGTATGTATATACTTATAGAACTTCTAACAGTATAATAACTAATGGTAAACAGTTTTATGCAACTTTACGTGCAAGTTTTGCAGATACCGATTCCGTTTATATTGTTGCACATTCTATGGGTGGCCTTGTGACTCGTGTTGCTCTTGCAAAAGAAACTGGAGAGTTACCATTCGTACGTTTGGTCGTGACCCTTGCCAGTCCGCAATTCGGATCACCTTTTGCTACAAGTGATTTTTTAGGTTCCAATCCCTTTGTAAATGAATTAGGATCCTATTTAGTAGAAACCCAAGGTGGCCAGGAACTTGCTTATACCAATCAAGGTAATTTACAACCAGTATTAGCTGGTGCCACAAATCTCGTGTTAGATGCTTTGAATGATTCCTATCTCAAATCAGGTTTTAATAGTAAGTTTATTAGTTTTGCAGGGGTATTAAGTAGCTGTAGTGTTGGTGAAACATTTTACTATAACACTGGATGTACCCTACTTTCCAATGCGGGATTTACTCAATCAGATGGAATCGTTCCTGTCAACAGCGCAAGGATTGGAAACCTCAGTAGCAAACAAATCAATGTAAGTGATTGTGATCATTCCATGATGGCATTTCAGACTATCAATGTAGATGATACAAAAAGTCGGAATTTATTTTCTCAAGTGATTACTGAAATTCGAAATCATCCATAATGAAGTATTACGGTTTGGATTTAGACTGTAATTTTTGAAGAGAGTATATAAGTCCAAGAAGACCAATTAGAAAAAATAAGATTCCAAATTTAATTTCTCCTTCTTTCCAAAAAAGGCACTGAATCGTATAGAGTCCGCCGAATACAAAACTCAATCCAAATATTGTTCCCACCATAGATACGAAGATATCGTTCGGATATTCAGTTTGTTTGAATTCAGGATGGTTTCTGAAAAACCCCCTCCAAAAAAAATACGGAGGTCTCGTTGTTTCATAAAAAGAATACAAGGTTTCTTTTTTTGAATGGGGTAATACATAAGTGGAAAGGAGTAAGATGATCGCAGAACTTATGGCAGTATAAAGTATGGAATAAGGAAATGGAGAATTTAATAAATGTGAATATACAATATATAAAATTGGTGAAAGTATAAGAGCTAAAATTTCAGTCCAAGCAGAGATTCTCCAAAAATACCATCTAACAATTAATACAAAACCAATTCCAGAAGAAGCTTCGAGTAAAAATACCCACGCACCTTTGATGGTTTCCATTCCATAGACTGCCAGAAAAAACGAAAAGACTGCTGTTAGGAGTTGTATGAGATAAGAAACTTTTACAAAATAGGAATCAGACTTTTGTCCCTTCGTGAATGGTTTCCATAAATCATTGACCAAATAAGATGCTCCCCAATTCAAATGAGTTGCTAAGGTGGATAAATAAGCAGCTAAAAATGCACTTAACATGAGTCCTCTCATTCCATTTGGCATTCCTTCTTGTAAAACCATAAGGAATCCCTTACCACTTTCTACCTCTGATAAATTTGGGTATAAGACAATGGATACAAGTGCTACTAAAATCCAAGGCCAAGGTCTGACAAAATAATGAGCAATCACAAACCATAAACTGCCCTTTAGTGCTGCAGATTCATTTTTGGTAGCAAGGATTCTTTGTGCAATGTATCCCCCACCCCCAGGTTCGGAACCTGGATACCAACTTGACCACCAAAGCACTGTTAGTAAGATTAAAAAATGATCCCAAGGCAGGGATCCATGATCCCCATTGGGAAAAAATAGGATTTTGTCCTTTGGTAATTGTGATTTTAAATTTTCCAATCCACCTATTGATGGAAGTTGGAGAGCAAAATAAGCAAATAGGATACATCCAATCCACGCTAAAAAAAATTGGAAAACATCAATATAAGAGATACCACGTAACCCAGCAATTGCTGTATAAATGACACCGAATAACAATAAAAATACTAAAACAAGTGATGCGTTGGTATTTGGGAAAAAAACAGGAATGATTTTTAACATGGCAAGATTTACCCAACCAAGGATCACTAAATTTAGAAGTAATCCAATCACAAATGCTTTGAATCCTCTTAGAAATTCTGCCTCCTTACCACTATAACGAATTTGAATGAGTTCTAAGTCAGTACTTGCACCTGATCGTTTCCAAAGTTTTGAAAAGAAAAATACAGTGACAAACCCACCTACAGCCATATACCACCAAATCCAATTTCCAGAGATACCTTGCGTTCGAATAATCTCTGTTACCGCGAGAGGTGTGTCCGCAGCAAAGGTTGTAGCTACCATTGCAGTTCCTGCAACAAACCAATTTAAACTTCCTTCAGCTTGGAAATATTCTTTTGTGGAATTGTTTTTAGCACGGAAACGATATAAAATGAAAAAAATAATGAAAAAGGGAAAAAGAAAGAAGAAATAATCTAAGATATGAAATGAATTCATAACCTAACTTTGATGCCCATTTCTTTCATGGTTTGTTTTGTTTCTTGTATGGAAAATTCCCCAAAATGAAAGATCGATGCAGCAAGCACAGCATCAGCTCCACCACGTAAAATCACTTCCGCCATGTGTTCTGGATTACCAGCTCCACCTGACGCAATAATAGGAATTGAAAGGTGATTTGTGAATGATTTCATCAATGTAATATCAAATCCATCCTTTGTTCCATCTTTGTCCATGGATGTGAGTAAAATTTCACCAGCACCCATTTCAGATGCCTCACGTCCCCAATCTAATGCTTCACGACCAGTTTCATTTCTCCCACCATTGAGATACACTTCATATCGTTTTCGTTCAGGATGGAATTTTACGTCGATTGCACATACGATACATTGTGATCCATAAATCTCACTTGCATCTTTTAAAAGTTTTGGATTTTGAAAGGCACTTGTATTGATGGAAACTTTATCGGCACCTTTATTAAGCACGGCTTTGACATCATCAATGGTTCGAATTCCGCCACCGACAGTGAAAGGGATAAATAATTTGTTCGCAACCTCTTCTACTAAATGCAAAAGAATGTCTCGTTTGTCAGAGGAAGCAGTGATGTCTAAAAAACACAATTCATCTGCTTTGTTTTCTTCATATGCAATTGCACAAGAAACAGGATCTCCAGCATCAATCAAATTGACAAACTGGACCCCTTTTACCACTCTTCCTCCTTTGATGTCCAAACAAGGAATGACTCTTTTGGTTAATTCATCCATTTTATTTGATCTCTTTAGGCAATGTAATCTTACAAAGATCTAATTGGGAGAGTGATTTAGCATAACTGAGTAATTTAACTTCATCAAAATGAGAAGTTGTTAATTGGATTCCGATTGGAAGACCATTTTGATCAACACCTGCAGGACAACTAATCGCTGGAACTCCAGCTAAATTCACAGAAGTTGTGAGAATGTCTGCTTGGTACATTTGAATGGGATCTTTTGTTTTTTCTCCCACTTTGAATGCAGTTGTTGGAGATGTTGGTTGTACAATGATATCTACTGATTTAAAAAAATCTGCATATTGTCTTCGGATGAGAACCCTTGCTTTTTGTGCCTTACCATAATAAGCGTCATAGTACCCAGAACTCAACGAGAATGTTCCTAGTAATATCCTTCTTTTGACTTCTTTTCCAAATCCGGCACTTCTTGATTCTGAATATAGATCATCCAATTTTCCAGAGGTTTCTTTTCGTAATCCGTATCGAATTCCATCAAAACGACTTAAATTGGAAGAACATTCAGCAGTTGCGATTAAGTAATACACTGGAATTGCATATTTCAAAAGAGAAAAGTCCAATGCGACTAACTCTGCACCTTTTTCTTCCAAAGATTTCAAAATTTCTAAATACCTTGCATTCACATCAGGTGAAAAATTAAAATCTTCTGTTTTCATGATTCCAATTTTTTTACCTTTCCAATCCATTGAACTCACAGATTTGGAATCAAAGTGATCTACTTTAGCGGTTGTTTGGTCTTTTGAATCAAGTCCAGATAAAATTTCTAATAGGTCGCTAATCCCTTCCATGTCATTGGAAAAAGGTCCAATTTGGTCTAAACTGGATGCATAAGCAACAAGTCCATAACGCGATACTCTTCCATACGTAGGTTTTAATCCCCAAATACCACAAAGTGATGCTGGTTGGCGAATCGATCCACCTGTGTCGGAACCGAGTGAAATTGGTAACATCGAAGCTGCTACTGCTGCTGCTGAACCACCACTCGATCCACCTGGAATACGATCTGTATCAAATGGGTTTTTAGATGTTTGGAATGCACTGTTTTCTGTGGAAGAACCCATTGCAAATTCGTCCATATTGAGTCTTGGAAAAAAAACAAAACCTTTCTCTTTTAGTTTTGTAATAACAGTGGCATCATATGGTGATTCAAAATTTTCCAAAATCTTAGAAGAACAAGAAGTGATTTCTCCTCTGATACAAATATTGTCTTTGATTCCGATTGGGATTCCATCGAATTCAGAGAAAGGTTTACCAACTTTTCTTCTATCATCACTTGCTTTCGCTTCAGTAAGTATTTTGTCTGCATTTAGATTCAAAAATGCTTTCACTTTTGAATCACTACTCTTAATTCTTTCTGAATATGCAGAAACTAACTCTTGTGAGGTTAAACTTCCGTCATTCAGTTTTTTTTTGATTTCGGAATAAGTTAAAAATATAATATCTTTCATGTTTCAATCACCTTAGGAACAACCACATAACCATTTTCATAGGAAGGAGCTATTTTTGATAAATCATCACGTTTCAGTGAGTTTTCACTTAGATCCTTTCTCAATTCATAGAAAATTTGTTCATAAATCTCATCATCACCAACTTTTGATGTATCTAGATTTTTGATTTCATCCACATACTGTACAATTCTCGAGAAATCACTGAGCATACCTGCAATTTCACTGTCTTCAATATTGAGTTTTGCTAAATTAGCAATGTTCTTTAATTCTTTTTCATCCATAAGGTTTCCTCAGTATGCATTCCTATCTATAATCGCTTTTAAAGGTGTGAGTAAAATGATTTTTATATCCAAAAGTAAAGACCAGTTTTCGATGTAAAAAATATCTGCTTCGATTCTTTTTTCAATTGAGGTATCACCTCTATATCCTTGGACTTGTGCCCAACCAGTGATGCCTGCTTTTGCCGCATGACGACGCATATATTGGTGGTGTTCATTTCTGAATTTTTCTACGTAAAATGGCCTTTCTGGTCTAGGTCCAACAACTGACATGTCACCAAGTAACACATTGAAAAATTGTGGTGTTTCATCCAAAGATAATTTACGTAGGATAGCACCTACGGGAGTTACTCGTGGATCATCTTTTACTGTCCATAAAGTATCTGATTTTTCTTTGGCTTGCACAACCATGGAACGAAATTTGATCATTCCAAATACTTTGTTATCAAGGCCAACTCTCTCTTGCTTATAAAAGATTGGACCTTTGCTTGTTAATTTCACAAGTAATGCTATTAAGATATAAAATGGACTAAACAAGAGGATAAAAAACAGTGAAAAGAGAATATCGAAGCTTCTCTTTAATACTAGATTATAACCTAAGCGCAAAGGAATATTACGAATGGAAATAATAGGAATCCCATCTAACACTTCCACTCTACCTTTGGCAGTGACAATCTCTTCGTAACTTGGAATTACTTTTAAATCGATACCATGGAAATCAGCAATATCGATCACTTCTTTTAAAGAATCACCTTCTTCATGTGAAAGTGCATAAACAATTAGATCAATTTGGTTTTGTTCTACAAAATTTTCTAACTTTGTTGTAGAGGTGATAGTTTGAATTTGTTTTGGGGAAAGGTTTTTTTTACCAGCCACAAACCCTTTGACAGTATACCCATAAATAGAATGTTTTTGTAATGTTTTCGAAAAGTTGATGGCTGATTTTCCAGTTCCAATGATGAGAACAGATTTTAAATTATAACCTTTACTCCTTAGATACTGCATGAGTGATCTAAGCACAAAGTGGGAAAAGGAAGTGAGGATTACCGTACATATTGCAAAGTATCCAATCACCAATCGAGAAAAACTTTCCCCACGAAAGAAAAAGAGAAGAGATAATACAACTAGAAGATTGAGGATCACTCCGGAGATGATGGCAAAAAGTTCATCTGAAAAAGATAATCCTCTCCTTGGGTGGTATAAATCGATTGATAAAAAAGAAAGTACTTGGGAAAATCCAAGCACTATTCCCAGGATCAAATAATTTACAGGATCGATCGTTTGGATTTGGAAACTTGAATCTGGTGATAAATAATACCGAACTACATAAGCTGTTGAAAAACTAGCTAAGCCTATAAAAAAATCAGTAACTAAAAATAGTAATTTGAATGATTGACTTCTTTCTTTTAGCATATGGTTACCATCTTTAATCAGTTAAATCTGTCGAAGTCCCATCTAATGGACGTTTTCTGAATCGATACAGTCTTACCCTTGTTGCTTGGGCGGATGCTGAATCTCCAAAACTGAAATTTGTTAAATTTACAGATAAATATACGGATTGATCGTAAAAGGTCAATTGGTTGTTAAGAGCAAGACCTCCTGGTAAAGCACGAAGGTTCATACTATATCCCAATCGATACTCCCAATTATGAAGGTCCATCTTAAACGTCATCATAAACCTGTTGATATTAAAAACAGTTTTTTGTCTTTCCGTTTGTCCTTTAGCCCCTGTTCCTGATGCCAAGTCTTCCCAAATAGTCGTTTGGTCATAATTGGTTCCAGTTTGTGCCGTATAAAGTTCAGGACTTGTATTTAATGCATAAAACTGACCTTGTGCAAGAGCTGTTAGGCGCCAAGGTTCCGTTACTCTGGAATCTAACTCCAATTCGAGTCCTGTGTAACGAGTGACCTTCACATCTGTTTTGAAAAAGAAGCGATAACTATCTAAAAAACTATCTTTGTAAACATGGTACCAAGTTGAACCGATTTCCAAACTTCGAAAAGCACGAATGATGGGCCAAGAAAATCCACCCATTTTGTATGATACAGTTAAATTGTTGGATAGTGACCTATTTTGTGGAGTATGATGTACATAATCATTATTGATAAAAATACCCGAATAAAAATTCCTTTTTCGTTCTAACAAACTTGGTCTTCTCGTTGTGAAGCCATCCACAAAATCAAAAAAACCACCAATCCTAACAACTGTATAATACCAACGTTGCATATTGGTAAGACCTGGGTTATAGGAAGATGAAAATTGTCGTAAGTCCCTGATGGTTCGAACTGAAATATCCCAATCATTTAAAGCATAACTTTCTAATGAAAATTCAGCTTCATGTTGTCGTAGATTTCCTAAAATTGGATCTTTTGCTTCTGCTTTATCTGCATCTAATCTGCGATACGTAGTAGAAAGAAAAATTTCTGGAATCCCCATCCGTACTGTGTGTGATTGTCTTACATATTGATATGATTGTTGTTTGAGTAAAGTTGCGTATGCTTTGTTTACATCGCGGTCTGGTCCATTTAACTCACTTCCTGTTCCTGGAAATTCAACAGATTGTTTTGTGGCTCCCATATATACGGAAGGAGTAAAGGACATATATGCTCCCATCGCAATCGGGGAACGAAATCCTGTTTCTCCTACCACATTTGTTTGTGACCTTAATACATAATCTTGGTATTGGCTTCTTGGATCCACAACACCGGTTGTTGGATTTAGCTTTTGTTGTGGAGGACCATAAATTCGATTGATGTTTGTTTGGAATAATAAATCCCAATAAACTGGGCTTGCCGTTCCTGGGATGAGTCCAATATTACTGGAATTCCGAATGGTGACAGCTGGTAATGTATCTTGTGCTGCAAAGAATTGATTTGCTTGTATTTGGTAAATGAGAGTTCGACTCATGGAGATACCAACACTCAAATCCCCTCTATTTTCCGTATAATTGAAGTTCCAGTTTAGAAGGTTTCGGATCAGTCCAAAACGTACGTCTCGATAAGTGTACAATGATTGTAAAGAATTGGATGGTTGGTATCGATTTCCAAATTCATAATCAAACAATCGGTTGCTATAATTTTCGTATTGTAATTGAAAATTTCGAGTGTAATCTTTTGAAAAATCATTAAATTTAGCATTTAAACGTAAGTCAGCTTTCCACCATGGATCATAGTTAACACCCGTATTACGATAAGGAAGACCTGAATTGGGAAATAATTCTCCCCGGTCTACGTTATTGGTTACCGCAACTGTTCCGATTCCACCATTTTTAAATCGATCTTCATATACAGGAGTGATGGCTGTATTTTTATAATTGGCATAACCTAAGTTGATATTATAATTGAGAATGGGTGAAACTTTCCACATCTCTAACTGAGCAGCTTGCCCCGTTTTTTCATACATATCAAAACGAAATTTATATCCGTTTGCTAAGAACAAACTGTTGGGATAAGAATCTGACCACTGGTATGAGTTTTGCCAAAACCAACCTTGTGTATTATTTTTACCAAACTGTGTTGTAACACCATTACCGGATTCTGAATTGTACAAAAACGGTAACATAAATAGAGTTGTGCCACCAACTTTATAAGAAACCCACTGCGCAACTACAGTTCGATCATCATGGATGACAATCCGTTTGGCTTGGAATGATTCATGTGGGAGTTCCGCGTTACAAGCAGTAAAGTAACCCATTTCTAATAGGTATCGTTTTTCATCCAATCGTTTGATCTTTTGACCAATGAAGTGGGATGGAAACATACTTAACTTAGAATTGTATACAACACCTTGGTTTAATTTTAGATCATAGATCATACGATCTCCGATCACCTTAGCATTTCCGTCTTTGTATTCTACTCCACCTTCCGCATAAATTTCTTGTCGATTCGCGTCGATGGAAACAGAATCAGCAATCAATTCTCCCGCTTTGATTTTAACACGTACCTTCCCTCTTAAAACAAGAACTCCACCTTTTGTTTTATCGATGTTCATGAGTTGGCCCTCGGCAGCATTCTGGATTTGAATGGGTGGGCCTTTTTTTGGTTGGGAAGCAAGTAAGGATTCGGGTGTGAGTGGAACTTCCTCTGGAGGGACAAGTGCTTCCCTTAATCGTTCCCGTTTGGTATAGATCGTACCTGTTGGATTCAAACCTAAATTTCTTAGGTTATCGTCCACTTCTCGGTCCGTCATCACATCAACTGATTTGCGAACAATGCCTCGTTGGATTTGTGTTGTGGTCTGTTTTCTTTCTTCTTCTTGTTGGTTTTTTGTCGGTAATGATTGGTCAGGGAATAGCAGTTTTAAGCCATTTGTATCCTGTGCCAGAATTTCCATTCCGAGAAGAAAACAACAAAATAGTATGAGAAAATGAATGGATTTTTGCACAGCGGGCTTTGGAAGTATAGAACGAGAGTTTTACCCCTATCGAAAAAATCAATGGAAAACCAGGTAGAAATTCGGACCTGAATCTTGTAAATTCTGTGAAAAAGAGGTTGCGTAAGTTTCCGAGGAATGGACATAATCAAAAGGCTCGAGACTTGGGCATAGGTGAGTTTTGAATGGCTAAAACCTACTCTGGAGAACGCATTCCAGGTACCTTACGGTACAACCTTAAAATAAGAGACGGACGAGAAGAACACATTGTCCAAGTTCCAGAACCGTCGATCCAAATCCTTACGGATGGTTTTGGTCCAGAGGAAAGTGCCAACCGATTAGCCCTTGCTCTTCTCCTTGACTTTACGAAAAACCCTCAACTTTCCTTTGCCTATTACAAAGATTTTAATTTTTTCTTAGCAGGTCTTTTGTCAGAAGACAATTGGTTGTTACATTCCAATCGAATCGAATTATTTTTTAAATTATTAGAAACTCCCCATTTGGACAAAAAACCAATCCTATCAGGGAATCTTTCTTAATCGTTTTTTAGTTAAACTGGTTTTACAATGGGTAAGGTAAACACCCAAGACGAAACCTCTTCATCTCGAGATAGGCTTCCTTTGTGTTCGGCAATGATGCTACGAGTGACATCTAAAGAATTCATTTGAGAAATTCCCATCATCAAATCTTCCGCACCATTGTCTTTGATTTGGATTTTGACAAATTCTTTTCCTTCCTCACCTATGACTGACAAGGAAACTGAAATTTTCCTGCCAATGGAATCCTCTCTCGTATTCACTCGTAACCTTGCGTCTTGGATTAAGTTGAGAAGGACTTGTTTGATTTTTTGAGGTTGGCAATACACATGAGGGACATCGCCCATTTCCAATTCACACTGGATACCTTCTTTTAAAAAGTATTGGTGAAGGAAAGAACGTGTATCATTTAAAATGCTAACTAAATTGGAGTAAGTCCATTGGGAACTAGTTGATTGCGAATACGAAACTAAGTTTTTCACAATTTTTGCAATTCGTTCTGATTCTTCTGTGATTTTTTCTGCTTTTTCCTTTAAGGCTGAATTCGATGTTTTTTTTGCCTCTAAGAGAATCAGATCCGCTAGATTGAGTATGGATGTAAGAGGATTATTAATTTCATGCGAAATACCGGAAGCAACAAGTGCGATTGTTTCCCATTTTTGGTTTTCAGCCAATCGACTTTCTACCACCCGGATGTGTTTTTGTACTTGTGATTTATAAATTGCCATTTCCACAGATATATACAAATCACGACTATTAAATGGTTTGATCAAATAACCAAATGGTTCAGTGGTTTTGGCACGATTGATTGTGGCTTCATCAGAATAAGCAGTGAGGTAAATGACAGGAATTTCTTTACTTCGTTTGATTTTACCCGCAATTTCAATTCCATCCATCGGACCATTCAACATAATGTCCATGAGAACTAAGTCAAAGTGTTCGGATTCAATTTGTTCAATTGCATCATTGGCTTCCGATACATAGGTGGCATTGTAACCGTATTGTTTTAAGGTTGAACAAATATTGATCGCAATGATCCTTTCGTCTTCGACAACGAGGATTTTTTTTACATCAGTTTCTTTTTGATTTTCCACAATAGATGTCATTGTTTTATACAACCAGTCTCCACTATCAAATAGAATAATTTCCGTTTGTCAACAGAATCCCGACAACGAATCTCTGTATTGTGGACCAGGAACTGAACGATGCCCAAAGACAAGTGGTTTTGGCTGAGAAAGGCCCGATTTTAGTGGTTGCTGGTGCGGGGACAGGAAAAACCAATACCCTCGTCCATAAATTGGCCCATCTGGTAAAAAGTGGTACAAATCCTGAATCCATCCTTTTACTTACCTTCACAAGGCGTGCTGCGAAAGAAATGTTGGGTCGAGCTTCTGGAATTTTGGACAACCGTATGATGTCTGTTCGGGGGGGAACCTTTCATTCCTTCTGCCATCATTTTTTACGTAAGTTTGCCAGTGTTATCTCATTAGATTCTAATTTTACGATATTGGATGAAGAAGACACTGTTGGATTAGTTGGAATGGCGAGAGAACAGGTTGTCACAACAGGAACAAAGATGCGGTTTCCTAAAAAAGAAACACTCGCCGAAATTTTTTCATCTTGTTTCAATTTACAAATTTCATTAGAAAAATACCTACAAAAAGAATATCCAATGTTTCTTGGTATCACAAAAGAAATCCAAGAAATCAAAACAAAGTTTGTCGATCTCAAAGCCAAACACAACTCACTCGATTTTGATGATTTATTAGAATTCACTCGCAAAATTCTTGTCTCGGATGAAAGAATTCGGCAAAAAATGTCCTCTACTTATGAATACATATTAGTAGATGAATACCAAGATACCAATAAAATTCAAGCGCATATTGCTTGTTTACTGGCAAGTATTCATCAAAACATTTTAGTTGTAGGTGATGATGCACAATGTATTTACGGTTTTCGTGGAGCAAGTGTTCATAACATGTTGGACTTTCCTAAAATTTTCCCCAATACACAAACCATCCAACTCACAAAAAACTACCGAAGTGTCCAACCTGTTCTAAACCTTGCGAATGCAGTATTAGAAAAAAGTTCAGAAAATTATAAAAAGAATTTAATCGCAGCCACACAAAAACAATCCTTACCTCCTTATTTGGTAACAATCGAGTCTTATGAAGAAGAAGCGGAATGGATGGCAGAAAAAATTTTAGAGCTTTACGAAGAAGGGTTCCCCTTGTCACAAATGGTCGTCTTATTTCGTTCAGGTTTCTCTTCGCATTTATTGGAGGTCCAGTTAAACGCAAAAAAAATCCCCTATCGTAAGTTTGGTGGAAAACGATTTCTGGATTTGGCTCATGTAAAAGACGTCATTGCCTATTTAAAAGTGGTTGAGAATCCAAGAGACATCCTTTCTTGGAATCGAATTTTATTATTAGAAGAACATATAGGTAAAAAGTATTCTCAAATATTATACAAACGATTGGAATCCAACCAATTCGAATGGAAAAACGATCCCAATTTTTTCCTTGGATTACCAGAAAACACAAAACAATCTTTTTCTAAACTGATGGGATGTTTAGACTCACTATCCCCTGTCCAACAATCTACAAACCAAGTTTTGGAATTCATTTTAACTCATTATATTCCAGTATTAGAAGTTAACTATGATGATTCGGAAAAAAGAAAACAGGATTTGGATTCTCTTTTACTCTTATCAAAAAACGAAACTCAGTTATCAGATTATCTTTCCAATTTAATTCTCAATCCTGTAGAAGGGAAACTCATTGGAAACTCTGATGAATCAAAAGATGAATATTTGACATTATCCACAATCCACTCTGCAAAAGGATTAGAATGGAAAGTGGTATTTACGATGCAGGTGGTTGAGGGAAATTTACCAAACCATCGTATTCGGACAAAAGAAGAACTCGAAGAAGAAAGACGTTTGTTATATGTGGCAGTAACGAGAGCAAAAGATCTACTTTTTCTAACAAATCCGGCATTTAATGATAAGAATCATTTTACTTCTGTTAGTCGTTTTTTGTCAGATTTGGACAAAGAATTAAAATTATATGAAACTTTAGAACCAAAAAACATAGCCAATGCTAAAAAAAATGGAAAAGTCCAGGAAAACAATCCACCTAGTACTTCCTTTCAGAATATCCAAAATTACTTTTTGAATTGATTTTTCTACTGCCATCTCGGATCATTTAAGCCATTGGGGGATTTATGAAGAATCACTGGAAAACCATTCTTATTACTTCATTTTTATTAGTATTTGTATCATGTGCATCCAATGATCCAAAAGAAACTACAGATTCCAAAAACCAGGATACTAAATCTAACTCACGTAATGTGAATATGGAAGACCCCGAAAAAGGTGGGAAAAAATTTGGATGTATCGAAGGGAATTGTGTCAATGGTGTTGGTAAATATGTTTATGAGAATGGAGACATTTATACAGGTTCCTTCAAAAACGATTTAAGAGATGGTGCTGGAAACTTTCTCTATGCCGATGGTGAAAAGTTCAATGGAACTTATGTGGAAGATAAAAAACAAGGCCCTGGTGAATACAATTTCAAAAACGGTGATAAGTATGTTGGAGAATTCCAGAATGGCCAAATCAATGGAAAAGGAACCTATAGTTTCAAAGATGGAAAATCGGTTTCAGGAGATTTTACCTCCGATGGCCAAGAAGGTATCGGAGTATTAATGGATGATGGTAAATCTAGAAATTGTAAAATTGCAGGAAGGAAGTTACTTTGTGAGTAACTCCTTCACATAACACAATTTGGTTTTTTCCCAGATTGTAGTGCAGATTCAAACAATGCCATTGCCTTCGGCATGGCTTGGTTTAATTGTTTCATCCTTGTTTCATCAGAAGGATGGGTTGATAAAAGTTCGTTTGGTTTTCCACCACCGAGTGCACTCATATTTTTCCAGAGATTGACACTTTCTCTTGGATCAAATCCTGCTTTTGCCATAATTTCTAAACCAATCAAATCTGCTTCTGATTCATGTTGTCTTGAGAATGGCAACAAAACACCAAATTTTGCACCCATTCCGAGAGCTCCTGCCACAGTCGGTTTCCCAAGGGTTTCGAGTAGTTTCACAGAACCTGAAGCCAATTGATTTTGGGAAACCCTTTCATTTCCATGCCTTGCTATGACATGTCCTATTTCGTGCCCTATCACCGCTGCTAGTTGGTCTTTATTCTTTGCTACAGAAAACATTCCAGTGAAGACTCCAATTTTCCCACCAGGTAAGGCAAATGCATTGGGAGTATTGTCTTTAAATACAATCACTTCCCAAGAATCTACACCTGTTGTATCGGTAGTAACACCTAACTCTGAATCAACGATACATTTTACATATGAATTTGTATTGTTTCTTGAATCAATTGGTGTTTTTGATTTTAGATCATCAAAAGCTTGAGTTCCCATTTCATTCATTTCGCCATCACTGACCAAAATAATTTGTTTTCTACCTGTTGGTGAAGTATTACAGTGTAAGACAAAAAGAACTAGACTTAAAATTCGTAAGTGTTTCATTTATTTTCCTTTTTATAAAATGAATCTAAGAATGGAATGATTTCAGGGAATGGTATTGGTTTAGATAACCAATAACCTTGGATTTCGTCACATTTAAATGACTTCAGGAGCTCTAGTTGTTCTAACTCTTCAACACCTTCTGCGACGACCGAATAACCCAAATCGTGAGCCATATTGATGATGGAAATTAGTAAATAACTTTCTTTCGACCCTACATGCACATTATTTAAAAATGATTTATCAATTTTTAAAATGGAAAGAGGAAGTTTTTCTAAATAAGATAAAGAAGAGAAACCAGTTCCAAAATCATCTAGTGCCACTTTTACACCTATATCAATTAGGTTTGATAAAATAGGTACAGTTTCTGATAAATTCTTCATAGCTAAACTTTCAGTGATTTCCACCTGAAGTGAAGTGTATGGAATTTTTCGTTGTTTGTGTAAGTCAACAATCCAATGAAAGATATTTTGATCAAAGAACACCTGAGGGCTCAAATTCACTGCAATTGAAATTGGATAACCTTTTTTGGTTTGTACTTCTTCGATCACATTGGCAGTTTGTTCTAAAACAAATCTGGTAATTGGGACAATCAAACCAGAATCTTCTGCAAGTGGAATGAATTCTGCGGGTGATACCATCCCCCTTTGTGGATGACGCCACCTAACGAGCGCCTCCCAATGTCCAATTTTGTTAGTATTTAAGTCTAAAATTGGTTGGTAAAAAACAGAAATTTCGTTTTGATTGAGTGCTCTTTTTAAATCATTTTGGATTTCAAGTTGGAAGTGAATTTTTTCCTGCATTGCTTGGTTAAAAGCTGCCACAGTGCCCACTTTTTGCGATTTTGCATGGAACATTGCAATCTCAGCATTACGGAGTAATACATCTGCTTCTTTTCCACCAAGTCCAAAAGCAGAGATCCCACAGGAAGCTGTTAAATAAATTTCATATCCACCAATTGGAATTGGATCACCAATGTATTCAAGTAATCGGTATGCATAATCAAAAGCTTCTTCAATCGAAAGCAGATGGTTGAGTAAAATGGAAAAATTATCTGCACCTAACCTAGTGATGACGGCTTCTTTATCAGAGAACTGTTTTAACCTTTGAGAAAAAATAATTAGAATTTTATCACCGGCATCATTCCCAAGAGAGTGATTGATGCGTTTAAAATTATCTATATTGATACAAAATAAGATTGGATATCCGTCTTTTTTGATATTATAGGTGAAAATTTTTTGTTCAATCCTTGCAAGATACAAGGCACGATTGGGTAATCCTGTTAGATTGTCGTAAAATGCATCGTGAGTTAGTTGTTCTTCTGCTAATTTTCGATCAGTAATGTCATGATGGATTGCAATGTATTGAAACACCGACCCATCTGTTCCAATAAAAGGTACTATCGTTGTATCAACCCAAAACCCGTTTCCATCTTTTTTAGTATTGAGTATTTCGCCTCGCCAAACATTTCCTTTGTGAATGTTTTCCCAAATTTTTGCCCACTCATCTTTTGTTTTGTTTTGGCTTTTTAAAATTCTATGATTTTGTCCTAGTAATTCCGTAACTAAATAACCAGTACATTTTGAAAATGCTTCATTTACATAAGTGATGATTCCATTTGCATCAGTGATTGAAACAATATTGGCTTGGTCTAATGCAAATTTTTGCAATTGGATTTCTTTTAAAGATTGGAATAAAAAACTTTCAGTGGTATTTTTTTCCTTTCGATAAACCAATTCCCTTCTTTCTCTTTCTAACACTTCCCCTAACCTAAGTAAGGTTTTGCGATCAATGATATCATTTACGCCAGACTTCATATATTGTAAATTTTTTTGAAAGTCTTCAGGGTCAGATAAAAGTATGACCGGGATATCGATTTTTTTTTCGTTTAAGAATTTTAGATAAAGCGAAATTTCTAAATAAAATGGTTTTCGTGTACTACAAATGATCGCATCCCAATCTTCTTCCAAGACAGTGGTTTCAAAAGAACCAAAGGATTCGACAACTTTATAAAGTGGACTCAGTCCATTGGATTTCATTTCACGAACAATATCAAAAACGCTATTGGAATCGTTTTCTAGAATTAAAACACTGATTGGACTTCCCATTATGGTTGTGGTGAGGCGGTTCTCCCTCGTTCAGAATAGGGAAAATTCTAAAAATCTCAACCTAAAAATGATTCGAATTTTCAATGATTTTTCGTCAAATGGACTCTGTGCATCCGAAGGTTTTTGAAACGAGTTATATCCGAAAAGAGTATTTAGAACACGAGTTACGAAAGTTATTGCTAGATATGAATGATTTGGAATACAAAGAATTGAATGACTATGATAAAGGTGGTTATGATGGATTCAACCAAGCGATCACTTTAGTCTTGAAAAAATTGCAAAACTAGGGTTTTTTCTAGTAGATTGGTAACGAAGGTCCCTGTTGGGAACCAAATCTACAAAAATTCTTTACAAAATTTGTGTAAAAACAGATAGTATACGTGCCAGTAGGAAGTTCAATGAATTTCACAACAAAACAAGTTAAAAATCATACAGTTGTTACTCTAGAGGGTTCCCTCGATATTTATTCTGCACCCGCACTCAAAAAAGAGCTCCATAAGATCATTGATGATGGAGCAGAATCGGTAGCAATTGATATGATTAATATCAAATTATTAGATTCCTCTGGGATTGCTCTCCTTGCCAATTTGCAAAAGAAACTCAAATCAGAAGAAGGTCAATTTTTCCTTCTGAATGTGAGCCAAGATGTGATGGTGATTTTGAAATTATCCAGTTTGGACAAATTTTTTACCATTTTAGGTGGAGAAGCGGAACTTCCGTAATCCACCTTCCTATCCTTAGAGCCGAAAGTACTTTACCTCGGCTCTAGTCACTGGATTTTCCGAATCCTTAGACAACACCCAATCTCCACTTTGGTTTTGGATCCATTTTGAAGCTTCACCTGCAACGCCAGTGTTCGTTCCAATTTTGATTTTCCCTTTTTTGGGTTGGCTTGATTGGACAGACACAATGAGATCATAAGGCAAATTCAAACCAAAGCTACCTAACTTAAGGCTTGCTAAGTTCCCTTCAATGAGGACTTCGTCGCAGACAACTTCCCTTCCATCTCTTAACTTCACTTTTAATTTGAGAGGGGCATTTGCCTCTTTATTCTGAGTTAGATTCTTAGGCGGTTCCTCTGCCTTTTTTTCTGATGTGGGACTTGATTCTGGAACAAGAGGTATTTTTTCTTCTGAAACAACTAAGGCTAAATTTTTTGTTTCTTGTTTGGAATCCTCTAACGAAAGTTTGATTTCATCTTTGATTTGGTTGAGTTCCGTTGTTTCCTCTTTTGATAAATTAGCAGAACTTTCCGTTTTTAGGATTTTTTCAATGATGACAGGTTTAAGGACTAAACTTTTCCCTTCTTCGATATTTTCAGCAGCCTTACTATCACCTAACTTGGTTGCTTCTTCTTTAGAAAAGGCAACTAATGATTTGTTCTCTTGGTAAAAATTTCCAATCAGGAGTAACCTTCGATTGGCACGGATCGCAACTTCCTTATTTTCTTTTTGTTTTACCAACTGGATATATTCTTTTACTGCATTGGAAGTTTTTCCCAGTTCTTCCATGGAACGAGCTTTTATATATGACTGGTCATTGGTTAGTGTAGGTAAACTTTCTAAGGTTTTGAGTGTTTCTTCATAATCGCCACTCTGGAAAAGTGAATATGCCAATTCTTCAGGTGATTTCTTTTTGGATTTAAGTTCTTCTTTTTTCTTTTGTCCATCCTCTAGAAAACTGATGAGAAGAGATGCATTTTCTGCATAATGAGATCCCGGGAACAAATCGATAGCTTTATTGAGTTTTACATACGCTTTATCGCGGTCTCCCATCATCACCAAACAATATCCGTGGTGTAATAATGTGAAAGCCATCTCATCTGATAAAGTAGCAGTTATTGATTCTTCAAGTTCCTGGTATTTTTTGGAAGCAATCGGATATTTCCTCGTTCTCTCCATATAAAAAGCAAATTGTAATCGGATGATTGTTTTTTGTTGTTCTTCTAGTTCTAGAGGAGACTTTAAATTGAGAAATCGAACAGAATTGATGACATACAAACCAAATTTATCTTTCCAGTTCATTTTAAGATCTAATCCTTCTGTTTCTGAGTTCATGATCCCAGATTCAAGGATATTCACTTTCACTTCAGTCATATAATCATCTTTTGATAAGAACATTTGTTTTAAACGTTCACGCAAAGTCTGCGATGAAAGTTCGTAATTCATCAATTGGTCTCTTAAGATTCCAAATCTTAATTCTTGTAATTTAACACTCACAATGGCTTCTGATGCCATTGCGAAGAATAAGAATAAAAATCCAAACATAGAGAAAAAGAAAAACTTTTTCATTCTGGTACATCAAGGACTAACATCGTAACATCATCCTTATACTCTTCATGTTTTTCATCAAGGAGTGCCATCGCCTTCTCTACAATTTCAGCGTTGGACAAATGAATATTTTCTAATACTACTTCCGTAAAACGATCTAAACCAAACAAACCACCTTCTTTGATTGGTGTTTCCACAACCCCATCCGTATACAGAATGATTTTATCACCTGGTTCAACTGGAAAGGATTCAAGGGAATACTGAATGTCATCTCCCATTCCGAGCGGTGGACCAGAACTGTCGATAAATCGAACTTCTTTTGTGGAAGGACGTATGATAAATGGTGCATTATGGCCTGCATTTACAAATTTAACAACACCTGGTTCATCAAAAACCACAAATACACCTGTAGCAAAAAAGGAAGCTTGGAGTCGATTTGCAATCACTTCACCTAACGAGTTTATTGCGTGGATTGGCGCTGGATTTTCCTTCATGATCGATTGGATTGACATTGCCATAACAACCGTTACTAAAGCAGCGGAAACTCCATGTCCCGATGCATCCGCCAAAAAAAATCCATAAAAGTTTTTTTCAGGAATTTGAAAGTATTGGTACAAATCCCCCGAAACCTCTCGCATAGGTCGGTATAATTTTCCGATATTGAATTTTTTGAATTTTTTAACTGACGGTAAAAAGAGTTCCTGAACTTCTTTTCCGATTTGGAGTTCTTGGTTAATCTCTTGGTTTAAGCGAGTAATGGTTGTTACCTTATTTTGAATCTCTTCAGCCATTTGGTTAAATGACTTACCTAAACTATCTAGTTCGTCATCACTCTTAAATTTCCAATTGACCCTTGATTCTAAATTACCAGTTGCCATATCCTTAGATGCAATTTCCAAATCACCTACACGTTTGAAAATCGCTCGATACACAAGAATTGCAAAAATGATATGAAAGACAACTCCCCAAATGACAGCATAACCTACTTGGATGTAGAGTTGTTTCAATCTGTCTTGGATACTTGAAATATTAAAATGTGTGTATAAAAATACTTCCTTTCCTTCAGAGAGGCGAATTGGTAAAAGAAAATCGACAGTAAAATCGGATTCATTTAAATCCAAGCTGTATCTGGCTTTGAATAAGTTTCCTTCTTTATCAGCGGAAACTTCCTTCGTTTTTTTGAGTACGGAATCAGGGATGGTTACATTTGAAGTGTTTGATTCAGGTTCTGCTTGTAGGATTTTTCCTTCGGCATCAAAGATCGAAAATTTGTTAATTTCATACAGTTTGAGAGTTTTTCGGAAAACTTCAAAACTTTCATCCCTTTCACTCGAAAGTCCGATGGTTTGGATGTCGGTAAGGATGGTATTAGCCAAATTCTCGGATTGGAACTGGAAGTTTTTTAGGAGTAAATCTGACTGGTTTTCGAAGATCATCACCGTAAAAAAGATGATATTAAGGAAGGCTAAGAGAGAATAAAAGAGTCCAATCTTAAAGCGTAAGGAATTCGTCGTTTTGATTTTGCTTTTGTTCACGGCAATTACTAGTATTGTCGATAATCAAGTGATAGAAATCTATCACAAAATTGAGAATTTCCATTGGTTTTAATGTTCCACATAGCAAAGATTCGTAAGATTGGACCTACCCTTTTTTTCCTTGGGTTGGTCCTATTTGGGTTCGATCTATTTGCTGACAAAATCCGCTTAAAATCGGGGGAAGTACTGAATGGTAAAGTCCAGAATGTTACCCCCACTCATGTGGAATGGGTGGACCAAGTCAAACGGTATAAATTCCCCAATGAAGACGTGTTAGGAATTGATGTAGGTTACGATGGCCTGCCCGCTTGTGCTGATTACAAAACATTTGGGGTGGAAGACTGTGATCTAATCCTCACAAGGCTCACAAAAACAAGTGCTAGTTTTTCCAAAAAAAGTAGTCCCTTGGAATTGGAAACAATCCCAATTCGAAAAATCACAACACTTAAGATCAAAAAAGAATCTGGTCTCCCAGTGGATCGATACATCCAATTTGGTGCAAAAGGAAAATGGGTTTTTAGCAACAAAGAAATCTTCGGAACATACAAATCCCTCGACCGAGGGAAGATGAACTTTGAAACAGAAGATAAAAAAATAGAATCAGCTGATGCACTCGATTTTGAATCTTTTGATTACCAAAATAAATCAGTCATTGCTAAAGTGATTAAAGAAGAAACACCAAAAGTGATTCCAGGCTATGCTTCCATTTCTGAAAAAAAATATGGCAAAGCGGCAATATTGTTTGGGTCTGCATTTCTTTCAGGTATCGGTATGGCATATGAGTACAATATGTCCGTTAAAGCAATTAACCAAGACATTGAATACATCCCAACGGGAGATGGACGTGTATTCTTATTTGCGAATACCATCGGTAATGATCGTTATGATTTCCACAGGCAAAGGTTTACCATTTATGGAGTTGTTTTTGCTTCTATTTTGACATATAGTTTTATAGATAGTTTTTATTTAGGACAAAGAGAATCAAATAAAGAAAATTCACAAGCTGTCTATTTAAAACCGATGTTAGACTACAAACCAAACACATTGTTTAACCAATTGAATGTGTATTCACAAAAACCAAATGAGTTTTTACAATATGGTTTTAGTTTTGAATCTAAATTTTGAATGTTAACGCAGTTATACTTGGACTTTTCTAAGGAATAGATTTTTTAAATTCTGTTTAAAGCGAAAGTAGTTCCACTTCAATAAAAAAGCATATGGAATCGAATCAAGTTGGCACATCACTCCACAATTCCCTTCTTCATTTTCGCGACTCCAAAGGACTTTTCCTTTTAATCCCGAAAAACAATTGAGTCCTAACCATAAATCAAAACTGGCTTTCGTTTCCTTTTCATAATTTTGTGAGGTTGGTAGATAAAAGAGATTGGCTTTGATATGAAAAATTGCCGAATTTTCTTCTTTGTTTCCAACATGCATGTCAACGGAACTAAACAATGGTACAGCTAACATTCGATCCCTAAAAAAATAGGGATTTAAAATTCCTGCAAAGAAAAACATCAAAGCAAGGACAATTGGGTACATCACAAATAAAGCAAAATAATCTTGGAGGGCTAAATCTGGAAATTTTCTACCGATCCATTCAGGTGAATCGTATAACAAATAAATCGAAAAAATCCCTGGTACTAAAAAGAAAATCGTCAGTATGGTATGGCGGAGATTTGGGTATTGGAATAAACGAATGCCTGAAGTGGAAATATGTTTTTGGACATTTTGTATCCATCCTTCATGACGATTGTGCCTGCTCAAAATTTCATACTCTTCCATACTCATATCCATCAATTTTAAAATATGACCTGGAACAAGGATCCTTGATTTTGCAATCGTGACCTCAAGTAAAAAAAACAATGCCAAAATACAAATGGGTAAAATGAGAAGGAGGTCAATTTCTTGGAAAAGAGAAAGATTGTACAACCCGTGGAAAAAAACACAGACTAAAAATCCACTGAGTAAATTCCCCCATTTAAAAACGGGATTTTTATGGAAGAGAAACATCATCGTAAAGGCTCCCACGAGACCTCCATTCATCATGTGAATGGGAAGTGCCGTGATGGATCGTAAGACTTGGGACCAAAGTCCAGTGTTAATAAAATAAAGAATGTTTTCAACTAACCCAAATCCTCCTCCCAAAACCAATCCATAAAAAATTCCATCGGTCACAGTGAACTCATCTTGGTTTTTGCTAAAAAAGAGGTAAATGCCAAGTAACTTCGCAAACTCTTCCACAAAGGAAGATAGAAAAAAAGAATTCCAAATTGGTCCTCCACTTGGTACCAATTGCAAAAACATTGCTTGTAACCCAATGGCAATCCCTGCGCTAAATAAGGAAAATGCAAGGGCTGTGTATTGTAAAAAACCTTCTGTAAAACGATAAAAATGGAAGCGATAGAACGAATAATAAAACGCGAGAGTACAAAGGTTAATGAGACAAATGACCAGACTGGGAATGGAGATTTGAATGGACATTTACTCTAATTAACGACAAATACAAAGGGGAAAATGAATCAAATCTGAAGGAATCTTTTCTTCAAACCAAATGTTTGACAGCTTTTCTGAGTCCTTCTATCGTCAGTGGAAACATTGGCACAACATCTTCGATGGCCTCAATGGTAGGTGCTCCCCAAAATCGTTTTGGTTCTGGATTTAACCAAACAGAATCAGGGAAATAACCAACCAATTCCTTCAAACATTCCAACCCACTCTTCGCTTTTTTTTCTTTTTCTTCTTTCGAATGGGAATGATACGCATATACATTGTAAGGTGTTCCCATAAGTTCGTAAGGAGCCATGTAAGCATCCCCTACAAAAATAAGTTTTGTATTCTTCCTATACTTTTCTTCAAAATGTTTTAAGGAAATCCGAGATTGGAATTCATGATTTGCATATAGGTATTCATGAAAGATATTATGGAAAAAATAATTATGTACTTCTTTGAAATGGTACACACCTCTGCTGGCACTGAATAATTTACTGACCCTGTCTGAATGTGGGGTCATACTCCCACCAATGTCCATGATGAGGACAAGCCTTAGGGAATTTTTTCTCTCTCGTTCTTCTACAAGTTCAATTTCTCCGCCATTTTCACAGGTTTTGTCAATGGTTTTGTCAACATGGAGTTCTCGTTTTCCTTCCTTTTTCAAAAACCGGAGTTCTTTCAAAGCTAACTGGATGGAACGAGTGTCTAAAACCTCATCTTCCCGGTACGCTTTGTACTTTCTCTCATTCCAAAGGCTAACACCTGACCTGTTTCCTTCTCCCTCAGTATTCCCACCAATTGATAATCCATTGGGGTTAAAACCAGAATTTCCAAAAGGACTTGTGCCAGAAGTTCCAACCCACTTACTTCCGCCGTCATGCCTCTCTTTTTGTTCGGCGAGTCGTTTTTTTAATTCTTCAATGACTTCTTCCATACTAAGGTTAGGTGCTTTTTGTTTTTGTTCATCAGAGAGATCTTTTGGAATATTTTCTTCTAACCATTCCAAAAGAACTTCACGAAACTGAATCCTTTGTTCCTTCCAACTTCCAAATGTTTTTCCAAATGCTACATCATAAGAATCGTAGTGTTTTAAATCCTTTGCAAAATTGAGCCTTCCTACCCTATACAACTGCTCGAGGGAAATATAACCTGTGGGATCTGTGAGTTTACGAATACTTTCTAAAAACGCGATGAGTTCTCCCGTGGAACAAGGAACTGTTTCTTTTCGCAGGTTATAGAAAAAGTCGAGGAACATATTAGTTTAAGTACACCCTATAATCATCTTCTGACTTGAATAATGTACCAGCAAACGGGATTTTATTCGATTCTAACGATTCTCCAGAAATTAGTAATACCTGGATCCAATCCAATAACTCACTGGTTGATGGTTTTTTTCGGAGGCTTTCTATTTTACGTATCGAATAAAACATGGCGAGTGCTTTTTCCATAAATTCAGTTTCAATGGAAGGATAATGCGCCTTGATGATTTCTTTCATCGATTCACGTTTGGGAAATTCGATGTAATGGAAAATACAACGACGTAAAAACGCATCAGGTAGTTCCTTTTCATTATTAGAAGTGATGATGACGATCGGGCGTTCTTTAGCTACAATGTGTTCTTTGGTTTCTGGGATAAAAAATTCCATTTTATCAAGTTCGAGTAATAAATCATTTGGGAACTCAATGTCCGCTTTATCAATTTCATCAATGAGAACCACTGACTTTTTTGGATGAAGGAAAGCTTCCCCAAGTGCACCAAGACGAATGTAGTTTTTGACATCCCGCACCCGATTCATTGCTTCTTCTTCAGGGAAACGAGAGTCATTGAGCCTGGAGACCGCATCGTAGAAGTACAACCCTTCTTTGGCTAAGCTCGTTGATTTGATATGCCATCTGTAAAAAGGGAGATTTTTGGTTTCTGCAAGGAAACTTGCAAGAAGGGTTTTTCCCGTTCCAGGTTCCCCTTTCAAAAGGAGCGGACGTTTTGTGATCTCTGCCACTTGTACTGCTTCTTTTAAATCTTCTGATAGGATATAATCTGCCATAGTCTTTCCTTTTGGACTCCAATCTTTTTCGAAAAACGGGGGAATCTACTAAAAATTGCTTTTTGAAAGAAATTGGGTTCCCATATTGAGAAATTGGAACGATAGTAAATATATGGGCGATTTCGATAATACCAAGCGAGCCATTGGCGTAGGAAAACTGGACGATTCCCAAAGAAAGGATATGTTCAACAAGTTTAAGAGCGCTGGTGGAGAAGTCATCAAAGAGAAAACTCCTGCAAAGGATGATGACAATAAAAAATCTCGTCCAGAGCCAAAGGTCCGACAAAGCACAGTATCTCGTGGCAATGAGGACAGTCGGCAAGGAAACCGAGGTGGCAGTGGCGGAGGCAGTCCTTCCAAACAAGATTCGAGTTCTTCCAAATCACAACTTGATTCCAAAGCACAGTACGAAAAAGAAATCAGCAGTTTTTCCGCAAGGTTTTCGATCAAATTAAAATGTTGGTTAGCAAGAGTCACTTCCTTTGGGTCAAGTGACCTAACACCTAAGTTCATGCATGATTTTTCGATCCGTGGAAAACAGGCTCTGATCGAACTCCAATACAGTGGAAATGAATTACTCGCAAACCAACAGTATTCACCACAACTCAGTAAAGCACTCGATCGGATAAACCCATTACTCGTCGAACTTTTAGCGATGGGCCAAAAATTATACAATGGCCCCGAACTGACAGACATCACTGAACCCATCATGGCTGCACCTGAATCTCCAGTTGCCATTGAACGAGTCAGAAACCAAATTTATTCTTTGTTTAAAAGAATGTACATTCTTTATCCATACCAAGAAACGTTAAAAAAATCGTTTTCGCAAGCTTACGACGAATTACAAAAGTTAGAAGGGAAACCTGCTCTGATTTATGCGAACAAAAAACGAAAAGTTTTGCAAGAAATAGACACATTGTTTGATGGATTTTTTGATCGTTTGTATCTAGTTGTGATTCGAGCAGAAAATAAAAATATCCCGCTGATATCTCGTTATATGGAGAATCTTCTCGGAATTACACCTGAAGACAAACCTGGTCAAAGAAAGTCTGGGGAAAATGTTCCAGGTGGAAAACCAGTAGAAACAAAAGAAGATAAAGAAGCAGAAAACGCAAACAAAGAAGAGGAGAAAGAAGAAGAAGTTCCTTTATCCAAAGAACAAGCTTATGGCTTACGTTTGATGCAAATGTATTCAATCCCAAAATTGCGTAAAAAATTTGATCCGAAAAATGAATATGCAAACATTCCCGATGCGGATAAAGCCCTTCTCGCCCTTTTCTATTTTTACGAATTTGATGATGAATATTCCTTTGTAATGACAACCAAAAAAATCGATATCAAACCTGGATCGATAAACGGGGTAAAGGTTGATTACCGTCAAAAGATGTTGGACATTTACGAAAGTACAAGAACCATCATAGACCAATTTCGAATTTACCACGATATACTAAGAGAATTAGAAAAACACAAAGCAAATCCTGGTGCAAATTACATTGAAGCATCTAAAAAGCTAACGGGAATCGAACAAAAACGAACCGGACAATCCAGAACAGTAAGGATGGCCATTAAAGATTTTAGTTTAAAGTCAAGAGACTCCCTTCTCACCCTTATCAAAGATATGAAGGGGAAAAAGGAAATTGTAGCAAACATGAATGATATTTTGACATTGGATTCGATGGAGTCGCGAAAACGACTCAATAAAAAACCAGTCAAACAATGTATCATGGAAGCTTATTGTTACTTACTTGCCTTACATGATCGTATCGAAACGGGAGATCTATTTGGTGGCTTAGTTGAGCTCACTCCAGAACAAATGAAGTCATCGTTTGGCGTGGAGTCAGAATCTGCGAAAGAAAATAATTCACCAGATGCTAGTGATTTGGAGAATGAAACCGAGTCTGGGAACGGAGAAGTGCAATCTACAGGAATTGAAACAACTGCAACTGAGACATCTGACCTAGATGAAACAAATGAAGACAGTATTGATGACCTTTCTGATGATGACATTTTACCAAAAGGAAACCCTTTTTAATGGCAGTCATAAAAATCGCAATTTACCAAAAGAATCTGCACAAACGATTTACCCATGATGAAATTGTAAAAATCCAACAAAGTAAGGCACATTTTTTATTACTCCCTGAAGGTTACCCTCACCTGTTTCAAAGTGTTTCTCCGAAAGAAGGAACAAAACACGAAAAAGAATACCAAGATCATATCTTAGAAATTTCCGAGAAATTTACTGGAGTGATTCTAGGTGGTAGTCACTACCGAAATAATGAAAGTGGAAAACTTGTGGCTGCATTACCGATTGTCCAATCACTTGTGTTAGTTGATTTTTATGAGAAAAAAACACCTAATCCATCTGTGGACATTGAAGTGAAGGAAGGTGTAACGGAGTCAATTTTCATTATGGGTGGACTTCGATTTGGATTATTACTTGGTGAAGATATACAAAACAAATCCATATGGGAAGAATTCAAAAAAGAAAATATTGAAATCATTTTCCATTTGGATACTGCAAATCCTAATCGGACATATGAAGATGATTTAAGTGATTACGAAAACCTTGCAAAAGAAAAAAACATTCATTTAATTCGTGTTTGTGGATCTACGGAAGGCAAACCTGCTAGAAGTTTGTATGCATCTCCCTCAGGCATTAATTGGAAAGTGGGAAAAATTGAAGAAGATAAAGATGTTTTTAAAACCTTATCTGTCAATGTGATGAGAAGTTATTTACTATAAATTCCCAATCGGAAACAGTTCCAAGAAAAAACCTAGAGGTACCGAAAACACTCAACCATTTAAGAAATCTTAGAGGATTACAAACTTCTTAAATGGGTAGATTAGTTCCTAATTAAAAGTTGGATTATTTTTTATCCAATTCCTTCCAATCCATTGTGAACAATAAAATCACGATTCCGATGGAAACACAAGAATCTGCTACATTAAACGCAGGCCATCTGTCAAAGAGCAAAAAGTCTGGCCATTCAAAGTCCAAAAAGTCTACAACTCCGATAAATTCGATCCCAGGTTTTTCAGGGCTAAATCCAAATCGGAATCCCGAACCTGGAATTTTGACAAAAAATTTGTCTAAAAAATTACCAAAGGCACCTGCCATAACAAAGTTCCAACCCCAAACATTTCCTAAATCAGAATTTTGCCATCGATAAAAGATTAAAAAAACAATCGCAAATCCTGTTGCGAATAAAGAAGGTAATGCATTGTCTTGGAATAATCCAAACACAAATCCTGTATTAAAAGTAAGTGAAAGTCTAAAAAAATCACCTAACACAGGAATACTTTCATGTGCGTACATCTTTGTAATAATGATATATTTAGTGAGTAAATCTAAAAAAAGTCCAAAGGCCACAAATGCCAAGTAACCAGGTTTAAATACAGAAAAAAATGGTGTGTTAGGTAATTTCATACGGGGGATCGTTCTTTTTTACGTTTATTTTAGTTTCCAGAAACTTAGACTGGATTTTGCAAGTGACCAGAAACTAAGTCCTGATAGTATATAAAATATTATGCTTGGTTCTTTCCATAATTTTTCAGCATAATGCATTCCAAAATAGAAAAATAGTGTGCCTAAAATTCCAAAAGTGAGAATTTCTCTAAGTTTTAGTTCTGCCCATTTATGATCTTGTTTAGGCTGAAATTCACCTCGATTCCACTTATATAAAAAATCGTTTAGTTCTTTGGGTAAAGAAAACAAACTCGTTAGAAATTCTTCCCCTTCGTCTCGCCAAAGTTTCTTAAAACTACTTCCTTTGAGTACAATTTGTGAAAAGGGTTTCTCAGCATATTCTATCATGGATCGAGTTGGATCTAAATAGGAAAAATTTCCAAGGAGCAATGCTAAAACTCTATGTAAACTTAGGAAATTTGGTGGGAGTTTCAAACTAGCTAACAATTGTTTTAAACTAACCTGGATTTCTTTTAAAAAACGCAGATCATCTCCTGGACGTAATGTATCTAAACTTAAGTTTCTAAAATGGTTTGTGTCTGCTAAAATTCGATTTAGTTTTTCCAATGAGTATTTTACAATCTTAGTTAGTTCTTCTTTCGATAAGGATTCTGTTACGGCACCTAATTCATACATGGATTCTGAAACCAGATGGTAATCCTTTCGCATGGCACCCACTAAGATTCGCTCAAGGATTTGTGTTTCTTCTTCAGAGATTGACTGAACGGCACCAAAATCGATTAAACATAATTCTCCTGTTTCCATAAAAATCAGGTTTCCTGGATGAGGATCAGCGTGGAAAAAACGATAATCAAATACCATTAAGATATATGCTTTGATTAATTTTTCCAAATTTGGATTTCGTTTGGAATAAAGGGGTTCCCCTTCTAATTCAGTAATCTTTTTTCCTTCTACAAATTCAGTGACTAAGGTATGCCGACCACAAAGTTCCTCAATGGGATTTGGAATGTAAAAATCTTTTTCTAAAGCAAACATTTGTTTGAGGATTTTCAAATTCTTTAATTCTGTTCTAAGATCCAATTCAGCATGGATCATGGATTGTAGTTGTTCGATTACCTCTTTGCCTGAGATTTGAATGACAAAACGATCAATGATCCAAACTACTTTAGAAATAGTTTTTAGATCAGATTTGGCTGTCTCTTCTATCCCTGGGTATAAAGTTTTAATGGCTACTTTTTTGTTTTGGTAAGTGCCGATATGGACCTGCGCTGTCGAAGCACTTGCATAGGATACTTTGTCTAATGTTTCAAAAAGTTCAGACATGGGTTTTCCAAAATCTAATTGCCAACGTGTATTGATTTCAAAGAAGTCTCTTGGAGGAATTTTATCTTGTAGGTCTTGTAATTCCCAAAGGAATTCTTCAGGTAGGATATGAAACAGGTTACTGACAAACTGACCTATTTTGATGTAAACTCCCCCTAGTTGAAAAAATAAGTTCTTAGTTTCGATCCCTTTTTTTTTCAAAAAAAGTATCCGCTTTCTTTCATAATTCTCTTTTGAAGATATTCTTTTGATCCATTTGGTAAGGTAAAGATACTGAAGGTATGTTTTGAGAACAAATGAATAAACAGATACAGATCGATTCTTGTTTGGTTTCATGAATTAGTGCCTATAAATAGATTCGATACTTTCTAAAATTTGGATATTCTCGGACAATGTTCCTTCCATATGATTTGATTTCCCATGAATGACAGATTGAATTTCTTTATAGATTCCCAAAAACGCATTGGAAGATTCCGGTTTTGGAAACTGTTTGGGTATGTAGGATTTGAGGCTATGGAATCCTTTATACAATTGGGAAGGTGCTGACTCAAAAAACTGAAAACCGTCATTTGAACATATGATACGATGTGAACTTGTATGGATATCGATTTCAAATTGAAAATAATCTCTTCCACCAGATACATCTAAAATAATTTCTACATTTTGTTTAGTCTCAAAACAAGCAAATGCCCTTGTTTCGATCATTCCTTTTTTTGGTCTTTCCATTTTTGCATAAATCAGTTTTGGTTTTCCAACAAGCCAATGGATGAGATCCAATGCATGTGTTCCATCGTGGAGTAATGGCCCACCACCAAACTTTGAAAATGCGATTCCTGGATTTTTTGCTGAAGTGAAAACGGAGGCACGAATGGATTTTAAGATTCCGAAATTCCCTTTTTTTAATTCATCCCGTACAAAAAGATAACTTGGGTGGTATCTCCTTTCATGATTGATCCATACCTTCGCATTTTTTGCCTTTGACAATCTTGCAATCGCCATCGCTCCCTTTTTGGACATAGCGACTGGTTTTTCAATGAGGAGGTTTCTGATTCCAAGTTGTAAACATTCCTTTGCAACCATTTCATGGGTATGGCTCGGAGTTGCGATAATCGCGAAATCAATGGGCAACGATTTGTTTTCGACAAGCGAACTTGGAAACACTGTTTCCGACTGTGTTTTCCATTGGTTTTGGAATTCTAAACATACCTCAGGATTCGAATCAAAACCGGATACAAATTGAAAATGGCTTTTTCCCCAAGGAGACATGAGCACACCCATATGAGTGCAAGGTTTTTTCCGAAAAGGATCCTTTTCCAGTTTGGAAGCAATTCGTCCAAGACCAATGAGAATCGTTTTGATTTTAGTTGGTTTCATTTAAGTTTTTCTTTAAAATCTTTCTTTCTTGGAGAATCTGGCTTAGAAGCTATGATCGCACCATTTGAATATTCCCTGTCAACTATTCTAAGTTTGTTTTCGATGAAACCAGATTGGGAGAACCCAAAGAATCCAAAATTTCGATGGATTTCAACCTCGTCTCGGGAAATCAAAAAGGACACAGTTTTTGTCCCTCTTCGTGCAGAAAGAGATGGTCATCAGTTCATTGCAGATGCATTGAAAGCCGGAGCTTCTGGATTTTTGTGTGAGAAAAATCATCCAATTCTCAAAACACTTTCAAAGGAAGACCAAAAAAAAGCAATTTTTGTCAAAGATACTTTAGTTGCTTTAGGGAAGCTATCAAATTACCACAGAAATCGTTTTAACCCAACAATCATTGCCATCACTGGTTCCTCAGGTAAAACTACCACAAAAGATCTATTAGGTGGTCTTTTTTCCTATTTGGATTCAAATTCCATTGTGATAACAGAAAAAAATTACAATAACGAAATTGGTGTCCCATTTACTCTTTTCCGGATCACGGAATCAACAAGAGTTGTTATTTGTGAAATGGGTATGAACCACCGAGGGGAAATAGAAAGATTATCAAAAATTGCAGAACCTACTCATGCTTTAATCACCAATATTGGTTCAGCACATATTGAAAATCTAAAATCGAGAGAGAATATTGCAGAGGAAAAATCTGATATTATCTTGGGATTAAGGGCATCTGGAGTACTCTTTGTACCAGATGATTTGGATTTTTTGGATCGTATCAAACAGAAATCAAGAAAACAAAATGTAAAAATGGTTGTTTGGAAACATGCAAAAAATCCTGAATTAAAAATCAACTCGATCGAAAAAAATGGATTTAAACTACAATGGAAAAAGGAAATCATTCATTGGAAAATTCCTGGTTCCAAACTTCTCAGTAATGTACGTGGTATGATCGCTGTAGGTTCTTTTTTTGGAATTCCTGAATACCAAATGAAAAGAACAATCCAATCATACAAAAGTCCAAACAAACGACTCAACATCAAAAAAGGTTATTTTACGATCATTGATGATAGTTATAATGCAAACCCAGAGTCTGTTTTATCCAGTATTGATGCAAGTTTGCAATATGCCCAAGGAAAGGAAATTGTTTGGGTTTTAGGGACAATGAAGGAACTTGGAAAATTTTCCAAATATTATCATGAAAAAGTTGGGAAAGAATTGGAAAAAACGAGTAAAGGAACCTTACTCGCATTTGGCGAAGATACAATTCCTATGGTAAAACAGTTTTCACGCGGAAAATATTTTCAGGATAAACAAGGTATCATTTCTTATATCAAAAATGAGATTCCGAGAGGTGCTGTGATTTTAATCAAAGGATCTAGGTCTATGAAAATGGAAGAAATTACCTCTGAACTTGAATCATTTAAAGGTTGATTGCGAAATAGGTTTTTTTAGATTCAACGTATGACAAACCTAGTACCAAAAGTTGCAGTGATTATGGGATCTTATTCTGATTGGGATACCATGAAGGAAACCTGTGAAATCCTGACTGAATTTGGTATTCCATTTGAGAAGGAAATTGTTTCCGCTCACCGTTCGCCTGAACGAATGTTTGATTTTGCAAAAAATGCAAAGGAAAATGGATTTGGTGTTATCATTGCAGGTGCTGGTGGTGCTGCTCATCTTCCTGGAATGACAGCTTCCCTAACCACATTGCCCGTATTAGGTGTGCCAATACTATCAAAAGCTTTAAATGGAATGGATAGTTTACTTTCAATCGTACAAATGCCTAAAGGAGTGCCAGTAGGAACACTTGCCATTGGAACCAGCGGTGCAGCGAATGCAGGTTTACTTGCGGTTCGTATCCTTTCTCTACTGGATCCAAAACTTTCTAAAAAACTGGAAGAATATGCGAATACAAATCGGGTCTCTGCTCTTTCGAAAAATGACCAATTGGTTTAGGAAATTGAAATGAAACTTGGTGTATTGGGTTCGGGCCAATTAGGGCAAATGATGTGTTTGGAAGCAATTCCGCTTGGTCACGAATTTTATTGTTATTCACCAGATCAAAATTCACCTTCACAGAAAGTTGGAGCAAAAGAGACAGTTGCATCCTACGAATCTACTGCTGATTTAAAAAAATTTCTGAGGAATATTGATGTATTAAGTTTTGAATTTGAAAATATTCCCAAACCAACTTTAGAGTTTCTAAAACAACAAACGGATACTCCTGTTTATCCGCAAGCACAAGCACTCATCATTGCACAGGATCGTTTTCTTGAAAAATCACATTTCCGCAAACTTGGTTTTCGAACTGCTGAATTTTTTCATTTAACCAAAGAGACTTCAAAATTTGAGGTATCAATTCCATTTCCATGGATCATTAAAACTTTGCGTTTTGGTTATGATGGCAAAGGACAAGTGAAAATTCAGAACCTAACTGATTACAAAGTTTTTTTAGAGAAAGCTTTCCAAAACGAAGGTTCTGAATACTTGATTGAAGAAGTGATTCCATTTCAGAAAGAAATTAGTATCATTTTAACTCGTTTCCAAAATGGAGACATTGTTTGTTATGGTGCAGTTGAAAATGAACACAAACATCATATCTTAGATTTATCAATTTTTCCTGCTAGGATCCCAATTGGACTTAATTTAGAATCGATTGAACTTGCTTCTAAGCTTGCTCTATCCTTACAGTATGTAGGAACGATGGGTGTAGAATTTTTTGTAAAAGACAATTTATTGTACTTAAATGAATTTGCCCCAAGACCACATAACACTGGTCATTATACACAAGATTGTCAAAGTTTTTCTCAGTTTTACCTTCATGTGCAAGCAATTTCCGGAAATGTTCCACCAACAGATGTTAGACCGAAGCCAACTTTAATGAAAAATATATTGGGTAATCAGTATCATGAAAGTTTGAAAATCACTGAGGAACTCTTAAAAGACGATCGGTACCGTTTGCATCTGTATGGTAAAGAAGAAGCAAAACCAGGCAGAAAAATGGGTCATATGAATTTTAAGGGAACCCTGGAAGAAGTAAATCCCCTATTCCATGAGTTATAATCGAAAATTTTAATTTTGATGATTTAATAAGTAAGTTCCCCAATCTCTAACATTTCCGGCTCCCAAACAAAGCAGTATATCACCTTTCCGTAATTTAGATTGGATTTCATTTAAATCTTCCTTCACAAGTCCACTCAAAAAAACAGTATTGGTTTTGTCTACCAACGGTAAAAAACTCATCGATGAGATCCCATCAATCGGAGTTTCTCCAGCTGAATAAATGGGTAATAGGTATAAATAATCTGCACCCAATAGTGAATCCGCAAGTTCATTTAACAATAATTTGGTTCTGGTATATCGATGTGGTTGGAAAACAACATGGAGTTTCCCATTTGCCTTATTTTTCTCTTTTAAGGATTGGATTACCATACGAATCTCTGTAGGATGATGACCATAATCATCGATAACAGTTACACCTTTCCAAGTTCCAAGAATTTCTTGTCTTCGTTTGACTCCAATGTATCGAGAGAGGATTTCAATCGATTTTGTCGGAATGATTCCTAATCTTAAAGCACAAGTCATGGCAACGAGTCCATTGGTTAAATAATGGATACCAGGGTAAGGTAAGGTAAGTGAATATTTGACATTTTCAAATACAAAATACAAACAATCAGAAGTGATTTCATATTCAATGACAGTCATTTGATTTTGGTAATTTGAATCTAAATATTGAAACCATTCTTCGTAAGTTTGTTCTTTTGATACTAGGATATTGAGGTGAAATTCTTTATCAAAAACTATCGTTTTGTAGTTTGATTTTAAGACAGACGTAATGCCTGGATCATTTGCAAATAATACAGCTTCTCCAGGAACATCAAATCCCATGTATGTTAGGAATGCTTGTTCCAGATTTTCTCGGGTATGATAGTAGTCCAAGTGATCATTATCAATGTTTGTAAGCAGACGGAAATTGGCTTTGTGTTTTAAAAAAGTACCATCTGATTCATCTGATTCATAGACTGCGTAAACACCTGATCCAATTTTCCCACCTCTTTTTTGTAACAAACTGGTATCACCACCAATCATGATGGTTGGATTGAGCCCCATTTCCGTTAAAATTTGAGATACCATGGTTGTAGTAGAAGTTTTGCCATGGCTACCAGCAACCGAAATGGATTTTTGTTTGGAAACAAGTAAGTGCATGAACTCAGATCGATGTTTCAAAGGAATGTTTTGTTCTTTGATACGATTGAAAACTTCTTTATGTTTGTCATTGATAGCGGAACTGTAGACAACCATTTGAATTCCATTTAAAGGAATTTCTTCAATAGAATGGTATAAAACCACTCCACGTTCTTTCAAATAATCAGTAATATCAGAATTTTTTTGATCGTATCCGATGACCGGGATTTCTAAATCGAGTGCCATATGAGCTAAACTCGACATTCCACTACCACCAATTCCTAAAAATAATACTGGACCCTTTATCATTGCTAAGGCCTATTTAGTTTCCGAAAAAAAATATGAAACCGTTTGGTAAGCTGCATTTACATTGGATAGTGCTAAACTAACGTGACCCATTTCTCGTAACACTTCAGAATGATCCTTCCATGATAATAGAAATTTTACAAGTTGTGTTGGATCCTCACTGGTTGAATGAATCGTGACTGCTGCACCTTCTTTCTCCAGATAATTGGCGTTTGCCTTTTGGTGGTTATCAGCTGCAAATGGATACGGGATTAAGATCATGGGCAAACCAAAAACCAAACACTCTGCAACAACACCTGCTCCAGACCTTGCAACTACTAAATTTGCCCACTCATAATTTGGTTTCATGTCATTGGCATATGATATAATTTCTGCATCATCATTCGCTTTTTTCTTTGTTTCATCATAAAGGTTTGTACCTGTTAATAATCGAAACTTATACTTAGATGCAATTTCCGAATTTTCCATTGCCTTAAGAATCATTTGGTTTAGTTGTCTTGCACCTTGTGATCCACCTAATACAAGAACGTTGATAGTGTTTTTTTTACCCTCATGTAGATTTTCATTTTGGCGGATATTTAGATGTTCTGGAACTACACGTTTACGAATGGGATTTCCAATGATTTTCCCTGGTATCTTAAATTCTTCTACAATAGGAAAACTAAAGGCAATTTTTTTGGCAAATTTCGCAAATACACGAGTGATTTTCCCAGGAACACAATTTTGTTCACAAAGGTACAAAGGTTTTCTAAAAAGGATGGCATATAGAATTGCAGGCAAACTGGAATACCCACCCATTCCAATGACCGCATTTACGTTTAACTTTCGAAATACAATAATTGTTTTGATAAATGGTAAAATGAATAAAATAGGATAAAGAATCGTTTTGATTCCTCCCAATTGGGGGATATTATGCCAAATCACTTCACAAGGAGGATTTAAAAGGTCTGGATTGTTTTGGTTCCGCACAAGTGAATGGATGTATACAGACTCAAAACCAAACACATTTACTTTTTCACTTAAAATTTCTGCGAGTGCTACACCCGGTGAGATATGCCCACCTGTTCCACCCGCTGCAATCATTATCGATCCACTCATACGACCAAATTCTCTTTACACGTAATGTTGGCAAGAATTCCGAAAAGGATAAAAATTGTAAGTAAGGAAGAACCACCATAACTTAAAAAAGGAAGAGAAATTCCTGTCACGGGCACAATTCCTGTGATCACAAATAAGTTTAAAATGGTTTGGAATCCAAATAAAATTAGTATCCCCGCACCTAAGAAGTAACCCAATTTATCTTTCGTTCTTTGTAAGAGTAGAAAAATTCGAACCATCAAAAACAAAACAACCAAAAGAAAAAAACAAAATCCAACAAAACCAAAATCTTCTACATAGGAAGACAATACAAAGTCTGTATGGCTATAAGCTAAATACCTGTGGGCATAACCTGTTCCTATCGCTTTTCCACTTGTTCCACCATCAAAAAAAGCACGAAAACTTGTAACCAATTGGTGCCCTTCATCAAACCGAAACTTATAAGGATCGAGCCATATCTCGAGTCTTTTTTTACGGTAACCTACTTGTGTCACAAGTACAACTAAAAGTGGAATCACTGATGCACCTAAAATAAACAATCGTTTCATTGGGAAACCAGCTAACAATACAAAGAAAAAAAGAACTAGTAGTAACTCAACTGTCGTTCCAAATGCAGGTTCAATCACAATGAGCAGTAATGTTAAAAAGATAACAACCAAGGAAACGATCTTCTTTTGATCCCATTTGATTTTTTTAAAATCAAAATTATAAAAGAAGTAAGAAGCAAAAAGCAAAATACTGATCTTCGAAAATTCTGAAGGTTGGATTTGAAATCCCGCAATTTGGATCCAACGGTTAAAACTACGCCCGTAACTTGTTCCAACAGACTTACCCAAACCAGGAATGAAAACAGCAACAAGTAATAATAAACTAAGGAGAGAAAAAACAAATGACCATTTAACCAAAAATTGGTATGGTATTTGGCAGAAAATAAGAAATAAAACGACTCCTACTGCACCCCATAACAATTGTTTTCTTAAATAATAATAGGAATCGGAAAACTCTCTTTCGGCTGGAATCACAGAAGCACTGAACATCACGATGATTCCCATTCCAAAAAGTAAAAACATGAAAAAGAGTAATGGTCCGTCAAAACGAGACGAACCAAATCGCAATAAATTTCGTATGGAACGAAATATTTCCATTATTGGATTTTCAATGTAGAGAGAGTGATAATGGCAAGGATGATCCCAATGATCCAAAATCGAATGACCACTTTCTCTTCTGACCAACCGGAAAGCTCAAAATGATGGTGGAGAGGAGCCATTTTAAAAATTCTTTTTCCAGTTAATTTAAATGATCCTACTTGTAAAATGACACTAACAGCTTCTGCCACAAAAATGCCACCAAGGATCACGAGTAAAATTTCTTTTTTTAACATGATAGCCACAAGCCCAAGAGTCGAACCTAAAAACAGAGATCCTGTATCTCCCATAAACACTTGTGCAGGATGGCAATTGAACCATAAAAATCCAAGTAAAGCACCTGAGAGTCCAGCAAGGAAAACAGAGTATTCGTGAGAACCTGGTAAATAAGGAATGTGCAAATAATTGGCAGCTGAGGGAGTGCCTGATACATATGAGATAAGTGCAAATGTTGCTGTTGAAATCACAACCGTGCCAGATGCCAATCCATCTAATCCATCTGTCAAATTTACTGCATGAGAACTCCCGATTAACACGAGTATTGCGAATGGAACAGCCAAAAATCCTAAATTCCAAACTGGACCTTTCACAAAAGGTAAAAACAAATCAGTAATTGTAAAAATGATTCCTTTTTGCGGATTTGTATTGGATTTGCCAGTATAATAAAAATATAAGGTAGTGATTGTCACAGCAAATAGTATTGTGACAACAAATTTGGTCCTTGCTCTCATCCCACCTTTGATTTTTTTTACAGACTTCATATAATCATCAGTAAATCCAAGTCCAGCAAATAGGATGGCAGAGATTAAAAGTAAAATAACATTTAGATTGGTTAAATTGCCCCATAACAAAGTAGAGATGGTTAATGATAAAATCATAATCAATCCCCCCATTGTAGGTGTTCCTGATTTGGTTGCATGGGATTGTGGCCCATCATTTCTCACAGACTCACGAAATTTTAAGGATAATAAAAAGGAAATGAGTGATTTCCCAAAAATAAATGTGATAAACATAGAAGTAAGCCCTGCCATCATTGCACGGAGAGTTACATAACTAAAAACTCTTAAAAAACCATAATCATTACCAAATGTTTCATAAATCCATTGGAACATACTCTATCCTCTATCGTTAGGTGTTTAAATTTAAAAATGCACTTTCTATTTCTTCAAAATCAACGAACTTAATTTTCTCTTTTCCAAGGATTTGGTATGTTTCGTGACCTTTTCCTGCCACTACCAAAATTCCATCCTTTTCTAAAAAGGAAACAGCTCGTTTAATGGCAAGGCTTCGGTCTGTAATTTTTTCATACCGTTTGAAACCACGAGAAAAACCTGCTTCAATTTCATCGAGAATCATTTCAGGATTTTCGGTTCTTGGGTTGTCAGATGTTAATATCACATAATCAGCTAGAGTTTCGGCAATTTTAGCCATTTGCGGACGTTTTGTTCGGTCACGATCACCACCACATCCAAACAAACATATGAGTTGTTTTGGTCGAATTTCAACACAACTCTTTAAGATATTCTCCAAAGCATCTGGTGTATGAGCATAATCAACCACCGCAATGCGAGATTTGTCAGGAAATGGAACTACATGAAAACGTCCAGGAACTGTAGGAATTGTTTCCACTGCTTTTACCACATCATCCCAGGGAAACCCAAGTTCGTATGCAATGGACATTGCAAAAGCCGTATTAAAAACATTAAAATTACCGAGTAAGTTTGTATGAACAGTTCTCACCTCGATAAAAGGAAGATTTTTTTCCTTTTTATGAAATCTGTATTCACTTCCCAATAACGAAAGTTTTGTGTTACTATAATGAAATTCTCCAGATTTACCTAGAATATAGATGGGTGATTTTAAATTAGATTCTCTTATCCTTTGGATCATTTTGTCACCAAAGGATACATCTCCCGCAACAAGTCCGAATTTATTTTTTACCGATGACTGTTCGAGTAATTGAAAGATTTTAAATTTACTTTCAAAATAATCATCCATACTTTCATGGAAGTCTAAATGATCCTGAGTTAAATTCGTAAATCCAGCACAAGTAATTTCAAGACCAGAAACCCTTCCCAATTTTAATCCATGGCTACTCATTTCCATGAATACATATTCCACACCTTCTTCTACCATCTCTTTGAGTAATAAATTAAGGGAAGAAGCATCCGGTGTGGTATAACCAGATTCTAAAATACGATCTAAAATTTGGATTTGGACTGTACCAATAAGAGCAACTTTTTTACCTAATTTTTTTGCAATATGGAACAAAATGAAGGTTAAGGAAGTTTTTCCATTTGTACCAGTAATCCCAATGATTTTTAATTTTTTGGAAGGATATCCCAAGAGTAAGGATGCTAATTTTCCATGTAGATCACCTAACGGCTCATCTGATTCCAGTAGAGTGGAAAATAAACTAAGACTCTTTAATTTTAAATTTCGTTTGGAAACCAAAACCACTTGGCAACCCAACTTGTGAGCCATTTGTAAATAAGATTCTAATACATCATCACTTCCCATAGGAAGGACAAAAATATCACTCGGAGTCAGTTTGCGACTATCAGCCCAAACATAGTGAATTAAAACTTCACTCTCTCCTTTAATGAGTTTAATCTCTGGAATTTTTTTTAGGATATCAATGAGTTTCATGGATTTGATTTAGAAGGTAATTCCGGTATCGGTGGAAGTTCGATGGTTACGGTTCGATTGCCAAGACTGATGGGTAAAAATTGATAGGTCCTTCTGTATAAAGTTTCAATTCGTTCTGCAGAGGTATACGATACAATTCCAATTTTTAATTCGTCATTCTTACGCTTTAACTCTTCTTTGGTGGTCGTACGTTCATGGATATACCTTTGTAATTTGGCCTTTTCCAATCCTTGCCAAACATGGAAGAAAAAAAAACCTAAAAATGGGAACAACAAAACGAGTCCTTGGAGTGGCTCCAAAAACTCGAAAACCATTTTGGGGAACGATTTTAATGAAAGGCTCATTTTTCCCATCTACTTTCTTTTATCGGTTCAATTTTTCGAAGACCTCTTAATTTTGCTGACCGAGAGGCTCTGTTTTCTTTGATTTCCTGGTAAGTCGGTAAGATCGGTTTTTTGGTAAGGATTTCGAATTCGTTTGTCGCTTTTAAGTCCCGGAATGTCCATTTGACAATTCTGTCTTCCAAAGAATGGAAAGAAATACATGTGAGAACTCCCCCAATTTGTAGGCAGTTTGCAAGTGAACGAATTCCCTTTTCAGCATGGATTAATTCTTCATTCACTTCAATGCGAAGTGCCTGGAAAATACGAGTCGCAGGATGTGATTCCTTAGGCCAAAATTTTCTTGGGATGGAAGCTTCGACGAGTTTCACAAGATCAGTGTTGGTTTCGAATTTTTTTTTGTGTCTCGACTGTACGATGTTATTTGCAATTTTTAATGCCCAACGTTCTTCCCCGTATTCCCAAAATACTTTTTTTAAATGTAAGACCGAACTATAATTCACAACATCGGCAGCTGTTTTTTGACCTACTTGAGGTTCCAGGCGCATATCCAATGGTTCCTCGTTTTTAAAGGTAAAACCACGTCCTGAATGCAGAAAATGGAAAAGTGAAACTCCTAAATCCACAAGGGCTCCATCAAGACCCGAACAACCAACTTCCTCGAGTAAAGTGCGGTCCACTTCTGAAAAGTTCATTTGAAAGGCATGTACCCTGTCTAGTGAACCAATTTCCTTTTGGATTTCTTTTTTTGCCCGTTCTAACATAACGGCATCACGGTCGATCAGGATGAGTTTTGCTTCAGGGAAGGTTTTTAAGATCAGTTTGGAATGGCCACCCTCTCCAGCAGTCCCATCCAAAAACCACATTGGGTTTGGATTTTGTGCCTGTTGTAATAAGGAAATAACTTCGATCGGTAGGACTGGTATGTGGGGAGATTCTAACACTGTTACTTTCTTACTGTATAGCTGTCAAAATCCTTGCAATCCTTTAATCCTTCTCTGAGATTGAAAGTATCCATGAGTTCCTATGAAGAACATTCTTTACGAAAAAACCTCTTTAGTGTCGGCAAATTGGGTTATGCCAAAGGGGACAGACCCAATGTGGAATGTATCCTTTGTGGTGTCAGAGACAAAAACGAAATCGTTCCCAACTTAACCATTGCGGAAACAGAACTTTCCATCGTATCCATCAATTTATTTCCCTACAATCCTGGCCATATCATCATTTTCCCAAAACGCCACATCATCAGTTATTTGGAATTGACTAGTGAAGAAGCATTGGACATCCACATCCTCACCCAAAAAACAATGAGGATCTTAGAAAAACAATGGAAGGTACAAGGTTTTAACACAGGGTACAACCTAGGAAAAAACAGTGGTGGTTCCATCCCACACATCCATGAGCACATTGTACCTAGGTTTCCGAATGAAGCAGGATTTTTAGATGTTCTTTCCAATACAAGGATTGTCATCTATGAACCCTACCAAATGTGGGAAGACCTAAAGACTCTTTGGTCGAAAGAAGAAGGGTAAACCTTCACTGTTTTTTCTGGTAAATCGTATGGCCAAGAAATTTGAATTGGTCAGAGATTCCAAACATTGTTTCTGAATGGCCTAAAATCAAATACCCCTTCGGTTTCAAACTCACTTCAAAATTTTGGAACAAAGTTTTTTGTGTCGGCTTGTCAAAATAAATGACTACATTCCGACAGAAGATCAAGTCAAGTTTGTCCGTGATCGGAAAAGGAAAATGCAGAAGGTTAATTTGACGGAAGTCAACGAGCGCCTTCAAGTGAGGTTTTACTTCATAAAACACATGGTCTTTTTCGGTGAATTGGTTGAAGTGTTTTTTCTTCAATGTTTCAGAGACAGGTTCCAATCGATCATCCCGGTAGACACCTTTTTTGGCAGTGGTGAGTACTTGGGTGTCAATATCGGATGCATAAATTTTACAATTCCAACCTGGTTTGTTTTGGAAATAATCATACACTGTGATTGCGATCGAATAAGGTTCCTCTCCTGTGGAAGATGCAGAACACCAGATGCGCAAATTTTTTGAAGCCCCTGTTTCTTGGGCTTCTTTTTCCAACTGAGGGAAATAATCGTTTTTTAAAAATTCAAAATGGTGGTTTTCACGAAAAAAATCTGTTTTATTCGTTGTTATGCGATTGATGAGTTCTTGCATTTCCTGGGTCGCAAAATTTTGATCCATTTTGAGTTTCGCCACATAATCCTCAAAACTTTGGATCTCAAGTGTACGTAACCTTGCGTTGAGTCTAGACTGCACCATGATTTTTTTGTGCGGAGCAAGGAAAATTCCTGCTTGTTTGTACACTAAATTTTTGATGAATTCAAACTCGGCATCACCGATTGTGTTTAAAGATGTTCGAAAGTCCAATTTGCCCTCACGAAGATTCAACAGAGTTTTTTGATTCTGACAAGTTGTTTTTTCCAATGGAGGTCGCTTCTTGAAGATTGGTATCGTAAAACACCTAAATGCACGCCCACTTACCCTCTATTTTGAAAAGTCCCCTGAATTTACCCCCGTGTATGAGAACCCAAGTGTCCTCATCGAACTATTAAAACAGGGAGAACTCGACTGTGCGCTAGTTTCTTCCATCGAATGTGAACGAAACAAAGACAAATTTGATTATACAAAGATTGTAGGAGTTTGTGCTCGTGACGTCGTGCGTTCTGTTTTATTCTTCCAAAATCAAACAGAACCAGGGATTCCCAATATTGTTTACACAGACAAAGGTTCAAGGTCCAGTGTTTGTTTATTACAATGTTTATTCCATTTGGAATATGGGAAAAAAATCGAAGTAGTTCCCACTGATGCTCGTGAAATTTCCAAAATGATGGATTCAGGGATTGGTTCTCATTTATTATTTGGAGACCATGCTCTTTTACAAACCCCTATCGATGGAAACCGCGCCATTGACCTAGCCGAGTGGTGGAATCGAATCACGGGACTTTATTTTTGTTTTGCGTTTTGGGCTTATCCAAAAGGAAAAGAATGGGACAACCAAATCTTTTTGAAAGCACTCGAGTATGGACTCAAAGAACTTCCAACCATCATCAGCGAAGAAAAACGACTTCCTATTGCCATAACTGAGCGTTATCTCAAACAAGAGTTACACTATATTCCCGAGAAAAAAAATTTAGATGGTTTTGCCTTATTCATCCAAACCGCCAGGAGTTTGGGACTACTCTAATTTAAAAAAACCGGATTTTGTATTCCCAGGTTTTTGTATCTGGATTTTCTAAAGTCTCTTGTAATGGGATTTGGTAGACCAAATTACCAAGTCCAATAAAACCACGATTGGAACTACATTCAGAATCTTTCGGAAACAGAACTTTGAATTGGATCTTACCTTCCCTTAACAAACGTGAGGTTTCCGAAATGATTTTTTTCTCTCCAGCACTGGAATCAAGAATAGCATTGTCCGTAAGATTGGGGAAGTCTCTTTTGACAGTCAAAGATCTTGGTTTTTGTTTGATCGAAAATGTACCGATGAGAACACCCTCTAGGTGAACTGGATCTTCAAAATCCAATTTATAGGAAACCTTTCCTTTTCGTTTGAAATACATATCAGTTGTTTCTGATTTTTCTAATTCTCGAAAGGTAAAATCTCTTACTTGCAAATTGTTATTTGATTTCTTTTTAACAGACGTTAGTATTTCTTCTTTCGAAGTAGGCAAAAATTTTATTAGAGATTCGTTGGAATCTTTTTTGAGTGGAACGGTATAGGAAATTTCAACCGTTCCAGAACTCATTTTACGAAAGAGAATGGTCTCCTCGTATTCAAAACAACCATAACAAAAAAGGAGTAAAAATAGAAAAAAACGAAACACACCCTAGACTTCCCCATAGAGAAAATCTAGGGTCAAGGACTATTTCGAAACGGGATAAGCTTCGTTTCCGTGTTCCAAAATATCTAATCCTAATAATTCTTCTTCTTCCGAAACCCGAAGGCCAACAGTTTTTTTGATCAAATAAAATACCAATAGGCTCACGGGAAATGCCCAGAAAAATGCTGTCACAACACCAATGGCCTGTGCCGCGAATTGGGCAAAACCTGCACCATAAAAGAGGCCTGTATCAAGGCTAAAAAGACCGTAAGCCATAGTCCCCCATGCACCACAAACACCATGAACAGAAACTGCACCCACAGGGTCATCAATCCTTTGTTTGTCTAAAAAGAGAACGGAGATGATGACAAGGACTCCTGCCACAAGTCCAATGAGAACGGCACCGAAGATACTGACATTGTCACAAGGTGCCGTGATCGCAACAAGGCCTGCAAGACCACCATTGAGAGTGAGACCAATTTCTGGTTTTTTGAACAAATACCAAGTGAGAACCATCGCACTAATCGCACCGGCACAAGCAGCCATATGAGTGACAACAGCTATTTTAGCAAAACTTCCTCCCTCGATCGAAGTCGTCGAACCAGGGTTAAATCCAAACCAACCAAACCATAAAATAAATACACCTAGTGCTGCCATCGACATATTATGACCAAGAATTGGATACACTCGTCCATCGGATTGGAATTTACCCATACGAGGTCCAACTACAATCGCACCTGCAAGCCCTGCCCAAGCACCGATGCTATGAACCACTGTTGAACCAGCAAAATCATGGAAGCCAACGCCTTCTCCACCACCAAGTCCTAAAGATTCAAGAAAACCAGTTGAGATCCCAAGTAAACTCCCCCAAGCAAATGAACCAAACACAGGATAGATGAAAGCAGTGATCACCACAGAGAAGATCAGATATGCGGAGAATTTAGTTCGTTCTGCCATTGCACCGGAAACAATCGTTGCAGCTGTAGCAGCAAAAACGATCTGGAAGATAAAAAATGTATACTTGGAAGGATCCATACTTCCATCTTCTGCATTGATGAGAGATTCAGCAAATGACGGAAGTCCAATTCCAAATCCACTCACAATTTGAGGACCAAACATAATCGAAAATCCAATGAGCCAATAGGCAATAGCTCCCACCGTAAGGTCGGAAAAGTTTTTCATTAGAATGTTTACTGCATTTTTAGCTCGAGTGAATCCCGCTTCCACATAGGCAAAACCAGCTTGCATAAAAAATACAAGGAAGGCAGCAATACAAGTCCACACCCAATTTGCTTCTTGTTTTGTGGTTTCCAAAGCAAGTTTTGTTTCTGCAAGTGAGGTTTTGATCTCTGCCATTTCTTTGGCGAGTGATTCAAAACTTTCTTTTTCTGGAGTAACAAGCGTTTCCGCAAATACATTACTTGCCAAAAGTAATCCTATTAAACTAAAATAAACTCCGAAATATCTCATATAACGTTCCTTAACTGACCTTTTGGGTATGTGATTCTAATCTCAAAAGAGAAGTTTTTAATTCCAGATTTTGAGGTGTGTTTTTTACGCCTTGTTGTAATACCTTAATCGCTTTTGGTTTCGCATTTTCTTTTAAATAACACTGCGCAAGTAAGATACTTGCTTTCGCAAAACTATGGTCACTGGAAAGTGCCATCTTTAATGCCCGTTTTGCTTCCGAAATCATACCTGCTTTATAATAAGCTCTGCCCATCATAAAATGAGAAGCAGCTGTATTATCACCAGAAGTTCGCAAATACTCTTCTAAGTAACGAATTGCTTCCGTATACTTTCCATCTCTGTAATACATTTTCCCAAGAAATACCAATATCTCTTTTAAGGAAGAATCAATACTAAAGGCTTTAAGCGCTTGTGCATACGCTTCTTCCATTTTCATTTTAGAATTGGATTGTTTTGCTAATTGGATGTAATGAGATGCTTCAGGGATGGAATCACCACAATACAGAAAGAGAAAACTTAAGTCGTCACCATTCGGAACTTCTCCTTGGTAAGTACGGAACCGTTTGATAAAAGAGGATGCTAACTTTTTCAGATCGACTTTCCCTCTTCCCTCTATAACTAGTTTTTCTCTTTCGTCATGTAACCAAGTTTGGATTCTCTCCACACCTACTTCATCTTTTAAATGGTTTCGTTGTTCACTGAATCCATCTGAGATCAAAAGTAAAAAATCACCAGGTTCGAGTTTTCCTTGTTTTTCCTCGTAATCGATTTTTCGGACTGGCAATATTCCAAGAGGAACTCCTTTTGTATCATATTGAATGAAAGTATCATCGGATGCTTTGTAATGTAACATCCGTTGGTGGCCTGCATTCACATAACCAAAAGTATAATCACTAAAAATACGTACCATGAAGGCAGTAAAGTAAGTAGATTCAGGGAGTTGTTCCCGTAATTTTTCACCTAACTCCTCCATGATTTCAGTGAGACCTAGTCCTGCCATCACAGAACGACGGAACTGGTGGTGGATGGCCATTGTGACGAGTGCTGCAGGAATTCCATGACCTGATACATCAATGTTAATGGCAGTGAGTGAATGGCCTTGCCTTACAATGTCGACCAAATCACCACTGACTTCTGCCATCGGTTCGTAATGGCTTGCAAAATAAATACCATTCCAAGCACTTAAGTCTTGGGGTAGGATTTGGCTTTGGACATTTCGTCCCATTTTCAAATCCCATTCTAATTGGTTTAGGATGGCAGCTTCTCTTGCCCTTGCCGTAACAAGTCCTTCAATGAGTCGCACTCCATAGAGAGCTAGTGCCAATTGTGATGTTAATGCTTCGAGAATTTCCAAATCATCAATGATATAAAAATTTTCCCTTTCACTCTCCACTGCGAGTGTTCCAAGGATTTCTTCCTTTTGCATGATAGGGACACACATCACCGATTTTGTTTTTTCCCCTTCATCAAAATAATGAGCAGAACGGGACAAATCGTTCACAAGGATTGGTTCTTTGGTTTCAAAGACTGTCCCCGAGTAACCCTCACCCATTTTTAAATTCCTACGAGGTGGTTCTGTTTCTTTGACAAATTTTACTGGGACTAAGAACTCACCATCCCATAACCTGAGTGTGGTGTTGTCCGACTCAAATATTTCCTGGCATATCAGGATGACCTTGGAAAAGAGTTGGTCTTCTCTATCTAAATTGGCAAATTCTTTGGAGATATAAAGGAGGATTGCAATTTTATCTTTATCTGTTAACCCTCCCACAACTTTGTTCTGACCGCGGAAGTTGACGAGCATTCGTTTGGAAACTTTGAAATCAACCATATTGGATACCTTTCCCATTGAGATGCAAGTATCGTACCGACGATGCATCTCGCCTAAAGAAGTAAAAATATCCTATATTTCTCTACAAACTGGATGGAATTTGCACAAAACGTAAAATTTGTCTTTATGGAAAACAACCAAAATGCTTATATTATTAGCAAATGGTGTTCTTGATTAGAACTGTGTCTGCAATTGGATGGCCATCCTGGATTCTCCTCCATCCCTTTCTTTGACACTGATACCAGACCTTTGGAGAGAAACTGCATAAAACAACCCTTCCCCAAACCAACTTGGGAAAAAGGAACCTGCAACTCCAATCGATCCTGTCGTAAATCCTCGTAAACTTTGTTCCATACGAATCTCTCGTCCAACACCTGTTAATACTTGGAATGATTCTATTTTACCAATCGCCAAACTGACATTACCCGAATACATTGTCCTAACGGGATAAGGTATAAATTGTGATTTATGATTTAGATCAACGGATGTGTTTTCATAAAATTTTCGAGAACCTTCCAATTGTATTTCCACCCAATCATTCCATTTATACCCAATTCCTAACATGAACCTCTCCGGTAATTTTTCCCTCAATCGTTCAGAGCCTAAGTATTCATCAAACCGATAAGTGCCTGGTGATTCTAATAAAATTCCAATTCTGAAATTTTCATATTGAATGGCTGTGGATAGAGAAACATTCCATGAATAAGAACTATAACCTCCAATTCTCCCTGAAACTCCAGGACCGATTTGTATGGCAAAAGAAACATAAGGATTGAACTTCCAATTCACAAACGCTTGGAATGCATAATTGGAATACCTTTCATCAGCAGGAAATGAACGTAAGTAAACCGGTTTTCCACGAATCCCAAATCCGATGGATTCAGAAAAGGAAAGATATCCTGCACCTGATAAATACAGAGGAGAAAAGTTTGGATTCGCATAACTTGCATTTGCAGATACATCTAACATGTGTTTGGATTGGTATGATAAAAATGCAGTATTTCCGTACAAACTAGACATTGGATTGGAACTCACTACACCTTGTGAAGAAAGTCCAAGTAAATAAGCAGAGGGATAGGCAACGTCATACCCAGAGATTTGGGCGTGTAAGGGTAAAAAGGAAAAACTACCAAAACATAAAACCGAAACTAAGTAATGCCATTTTGATTTGAAAATCATTTACTGCCATTCCTCCATTGATTTACTGGAAAGAAAAGGGAATTCTTATGACAAAACCAATGTACAAACAATTTCGCTCTCCACAAGGGTGGTATTCTTTTTTATTTCCAGCTACCTGGGAACATATGGTGGTAGAAGAAATTCCCGCATTTTTCCACCCCGAAGGTGGTGGTGCCTTACAAGTCTATGCCTTTGAATCAAAACTAGAACATTTTGATGTGGATAAGGAATTAGAAAATTATCTCAAAATTCATGAAATTGATTACGACCCAGAGAAAGTTGCGGTTTTTGAAAATAACGAAGGTTCAAGCATTCGAGCTTGCGAATTCCAAAGAGAAGATCGTGTTTGGATGGTGTATATGGTAGCAAATAAAGAAAGAATGATCCTCTTAACTTACAATTCTGATGAAGAAGTGGGAGATGATTTATTCCAACAATTAACCAATATCATAAGTTCCGTAAGGTTTTTGAATTAATTTCTTTCCTTTTTTACTTTACAGTTTCCTAAATCGATATAGTCTCTAGTCCACCGTTTTAGATGGAATCAGGAGTTACTATGAAAAAAATAGGTTATGGAATTGTTGGGTTTTTTGCCTCAATTCTTTTAATCATTATCATCGCATTTGTATTTGCAGGAAGTATCATCACTCCGAGCTTTCTAGTCAAACAAATAGAATCTTCCTTAAATGTCAGAGCACATGTTGAAAAAGTAAATATCAATCTCTTCAATGTTCTTTCAGGAATCGAAATTGAAGGTATCGTCCTTGCCCCAAGGGATGAAGTAGCAAACAAAGGGGTTCCTCTGGAAGAAAGAAAATCGAAACCAAAAGGTACAATCCAACTTGGCAAGGTAGATGTAAAAATTTCCTTCTTAGCTCTTTTAACAAAAACCGTTAAGGTCAACAAACTCGTCTTAAAACAACCAGATATCGCTCTTACCATGTATGAAGATGGTGGCAATAATTTAACTTCACTTTTCAAAACTCCCAAAATTGTGAATGGCGAAAAAAATCCTGCTCTCTCACCAGAAGCAATAGCTGAGAAAAAAGCAGAACAAGAACAAGAGGCAAAAGAAAAAGCAAACGAACCACCTTCTGGTCCTTTTTCGATCAAAGACATTCCGATTGCGATTCAAATGAGTCTTGTTGGAATCCAAGAAGGGAATATCCAAGTGAACATGCGTAAAACTGGCCAACAAATCCTAGTCCAAAAATTGGATTTGGAATTAAAAGACATTGATATTGATGGCAGTGATTTAGCTTCGCATAACAGTCTAAAGGTCAATTTTGATACTGATGTCACAATCATTGGTAAAAACAAAAAAGAAGCTGCAAAGTTTTTATTAGAAACTGGCGGAAAGGTAACTCCATTCGTGGAAAAAACTGGTTTAGTGAATCCAAAGGTAATTTACGAAGTTACAATGAAAGAAGATTCATTTTTATCAGGATTTGCTGCCTTTGATGCGATTGCTGGTGAACTTCCTACCCTAAACCAAGCTGGTCTCAAACTAGACAAATTAAAAGAAAAAGCAGAACTTAAAAAAGATGTAAGTTTCCAAGTAGAGTATAGCAACGGAAAGGTGACTTTCCTTGACGAACCGACTTTCCCAACGAAAAATTATGACCTTCAGATCACAAAAGGATCTTATATCGTTACCACCACCAACTACCATGAAATGAGAATGGGGATGTTATACGATGAAGCTGAATCCAAAAAATCCTTAGCATCTGTAGATGAAAAAATCAAACAAGCGACCAAAGGACAAGGGGATCCAAAAGAACTTCGGAATAAAATCGTAGGGAATTTGGTGAAGGATGAACGTTTGTTTATCCCTTTTCGGACATATGGAGACATTCGAAATCCAAATGTAGAACTTGGAGTTGGAATCGGAACTCTAACGGACCTCATTGGTGGTGCAGTCAAAGAAGTGATTAAGGGAAAAGCGGGAGATGCATTAAAAAAGATTCCTGGTGCAGGCAATGCGTTAAAAGGATTGGGATTTTAGTTCCCTATTCTTTTTTTTTAATCTTTCACTTCGATTGATATAAAAAAGGGACTAATCACTTAGTCCCTTTTTTGTTTTTGAAACCAAATTTTGTTTCCTAAAAATTTGGTTTTGGATGAATTTGGATCTTAACGACCGTTATTCGACCTTTTTCTCATACTAGAATCCAATACTTTTTTACGAAGTCGTAAACTTGCTGGAGTCACTTCCAGAAGTTCATCATCATCTAAAAATTCAATGGATTGTTCCAGTGTGAGTTTTTTCGGTGGAACAAGACGAATTGCTTCATCCGATCCAGAAGCACGCACGTTTGTGAGTTTTTTCTCACGCACTGGGTTTACTTCCAAGTCAGAGTCCCTACTATTCATCCCAAGGATCATACCAGGATACACAGCTACTTGTGGTTCAATGAAAAGTTCCCCACGTTCTTGTACTTTCCATAAAGCATACGCAGTGGACTCACCTGAGTCCATAGAAATCAGAGCTCCGTTTTTACGGCCTGGGATTTCACCCTTGTATTTATCAAATCGTAAGAAGCGGCTAGACATAACCCCTTCACCACGTGTTTCCGAAATAAAATGCCCTCGAAACCCAATGATCCCTCTAGTCGGAATGATGTATTCCACGCGAGTGATTCCGGAAGTGTGAGCATCCATACCTGTTAACTCACCTTTACGGCGGTTTAGTTCTTGGATGACAGCACCTGTATACTGGTCTGGAAGATCCATCACAAGAGTTTCGTAAGGTTCAATCTTTTCACCAGCTTCGTTGTGTTTGATGATCACTTCAGGGCGAGATACTTGGAGTTCGTATCCTTCTCTTCTCATGTTCTCGATGAGGATGGATAAGTGGAGTTCCCCACGTCCTAGAATTTTAAAACGATCTTTGTCTTCTGTTTCTTCTAAACGAAGTGCCACGTTGGTTTCAAGTTCGCGGTCAAGGCGTTCTCTTAAATTACGTGTGGTGACAAACTTACCTTCTTTTCCAGCAAATGGTGAGTTGTTGACCATAAAGAACATGGATACAGTCGGTTCTTCTACTTGGATCGCAGGGAGAGGGAGTGGATTACCCATATCACAAACAGTATCTCCAATGAAAACATCAGGAATTCCTGCCATAGCAACGATGTCCCCAGATCCCGCTTCGTCGATTTCGTACCGAGTGAGTCCTTCATAACCATAAAGTTTTGTGATTTTATAATTAGCAGTTGTTCCGTTTGTTTTGGCAAGGGTTACATCAGCACCTTTTTTCATGGTACCTTGGTAGATTTTTCCAATGGCGATACGACCTACATATTCATTATAATCAAGCGCTGTGACTTGAAATTGTAATGGTTTGTCACTTTCGTTTTTAACAGCAGCAACATGTTCCAAAACCTTATCAAGTAGTGGTTCTATGTTTGTTCCTGGAACTTCGGAAAGTTGGTTTACTGCCCATCCTTGTTTTGCAGATGCATAGATGATAGGAAAGTCTAACTGTTCTTCGGTGGCACCAAGGTCACTAAACAAATCAAATACTTTGTCTACTGAAAATCCTGGTCTTGCCCCTTCACGGTCCACTTTGTTCACAACCACGATGGGTTTATGGCCAAGTTGGAGTGATTTCCCTAGAACAAACCTGGTTTGCGGCATAGGTCCGTCGAATGCATCCACAAGTAAAAGTGTACAGTCTGTCATGGACAGAACTCGTTCCACTTCTCCTCCGAAGTCAGCGTGGCCTGGAGTGTCTACAATATTAATGCGAGTTCCTTTGTACTTTACCGAAGTGTTCTTGGCAAGGATTGTAATCCCTTTTTCCTGTTCCAAAGTGTTGGAATCCATGATTCTTTCTCGGTCTTCTTTTGCGGTTACGGCGCCCGTATGGCGAAGGATACAATCTGTTAGTGTCGTCTTACCGTGGTCGACGTGTGCGATGATGGCGATGTTGCGAATTTCCATTGTTTTTACCAGAAATTCCAATCCGCTTAGGCTGTAAATGGGGATTTCAGTTTGACAAGAGGTGCCCGTCAGAAATCCTGGTAAGAACTACATTCGAGAAAGAGATTAGGATAGTTATATGTTCGCCATCATTGAACTTGGAGCCAAACAATTTAAAGTGTCTCCTGACCAGGTATTCGTCGCAGAAAAAACAGGAAACACGGTTGGAAGCACAGTAGAAACGAAAGTCCTACTCCTTTCCGATAATAACAAAGTGAACATTGGGTCACCAGCATTGTCTGGGGCAAAAGTCACTTTAAAGGTATTAGAAGACTGCAAAGGTGAAAAAATCCACGGTTTCAAATACAAAAAAAGAAAGAACTACAAGAAGTCTTGGGGTCATAGACAACAACTCCAAAAACTCCAAGTGGTTTCGATCAGCGGTTAATTGATTTATAGTACAATTTTTAAAGATATAGGAGGGAAAATCGCAGGAATCCAACTGGAAGGACATTCTCCAACGAACCTCGGTTCGAAAGGCGAAAATCTTTTGTGTGCAGGAGTTTCAACACTCGTTCAGAGTGCTCACTCGTATTTGGCATCACAAGGCAGTTTGGAATCAGAAGAAAAACGAGACGGATACCTTCGGTTTCTTGTCAAACAAAACCAGAGAGATGGCTACCAAAGCCTACTTGCCATGGTTCTGTTTGGTTTGAGAAGTTTAGAACATTCCCACTCAAATGCGATTTCCATCCAAGACGAACTAATAAAGGGGTAAACAATGGCTACAAAAAAAGGTGGTGGTTCCACAAAGAACGGTCGTGATTCGGTATCGAAAAGACTTGGTGTAAAAGTATACGGTGGCCAACAAGCAATTGCTGGAAACATCATTGTGCGCCAAAGAGGAACTGAATACAAACCTGGTAAAAACGTAGGGATTGGTCGTGACCATACTCTATATGCACTCGTTGACGGGGTTGTGACTTTTGAACACGTAACAAAAGAAAGACAACAAATCTCCGTTTACCCGAAAGCTTAATCCTCTCATACAATTGAGAGGCAAAACCCGTTTTAGGAAATCCTTAAACGGGTTTTTTTTTGACCAAAGGAAATTATGAGCGGATTTATCGACGAAGTACCCATTCAAATTCGAGCCGGACACGGAGGGGCAGGTTCTGTTCATTTCCATAAAGAGAAGTTTGTCGAATTTGGAGGACCAGACGGTGGTGATGGAGGCAAAGGAGGCGATGTGATCTTTGTTGCCGAAGGTCGTATGATGACCTTGGAAAATTACCTACCCGACCGCCTATATGCCGCAGAAGATGGAGGTCCTGGCCTTGGCCAAAACCGAAATGGAAAAAATGGAGAAGATTTACTCCTGAAAGTTCCCATTGGAACCCAAATCATTGATGCGGTCACCATGGAACTCATTTACGACTTTAGCCATGATGGTGAAACATTCACCATCGCCAAGGGAGGACGCGGAGGCAAAGGCAATACCTTTTTTAAAACTTCAGTCCAACAAGCACCTCGTTATAGCCAACCTGGTGAAGAAGGAGATTCATTCTCCTTACGGCTCGAATTAAAACTCCTCGCAGACATTGGGATTGTAGGATTACCGAATGCTGGTAAGTCCACCCTACTTGCCAAAATCACCCATGCCCATCCCAAAATTGCGGGTTATGCATTTACAACTCTTTCACCTAACTTAGGTGTTGTGCATAGGCATGAAGATCTGTTTCGTTACACAGTCGCAGATATACCTGGTATCATAGAAGGTGCTTCCAAGGGTGTGGGCCTTGGGATTAGTTTTCTCAAACACATTGAACGTGTACAAGGGATTTTGTTTTTATTTGATGGTGGGAATTTACAATTAGAAGAAGAATTGGAAATGTTACGAAGTGAACTCGGAAATTATAACGTGTCTCTTTTACATAAAAAATACCTCATTGTCATCAACAAAATGGACATATGGGACAACGACCCTAGTTTTACCGAAGAAATCAAAAAAAAATATTCGAACCTCGGTGAGATTGTTTGTATCTCTGCTGACAAAGAAAATAATTTGGAATACCTACTCGAAAGAATTGATAAAGTATTTTTTCCCGAAAAAGCAAAGTTAGTTTATGAAAACACGTAAGGATTTTTTAGATTCACTTGACAAAGCAAAACTAATCGTCATTAAAATTGGCAGTGCTCGTGTATCTGGCGAAGAAACCAAAATCAATGATTTTTTATATGATTTAGTGGGCGATATACGTAATCTACGCGACCAAGGGAAAGAAATTATCCTCGTATCCTCTGGAGCAATTGCCCAAGGGAAAAAACTACTCGTTGACAAAAGTGGAACGGGAGTTTTACCGAATGGTAAAACGTCTCTCGCAGAAAAACAAGCATTTGCCGCAATGGGGCAAAACAAACTTCTTAATTTGTATGAAAGTTTTTTTAGCCGAGTGAATATTCCCATTGCTCAAATTTTGTTTGGTCGTAAAGACTTAAATGAAGATAGCAGTTTCACAAATCTCAAACAAACTTTTCGGCAATTATTGGATTGGGGAATTTTACCTATCGTCAATGAAAACGATTCTGTCTCTACCGAAGAACTGAATTTAGGCGATAATGATATTTTATCAGCCATCGTCGCTTCAATCGTAGGTGCTGACCTACTCCTCATTCTCACTGGTGTGGATGGATTTTTAGAGGGAAATAGTAAAATTGATTTGTTTACCGAAATTTCAAAAAAAACAGAATCTCTGGCAACAGGACCTTCTGGCCCTGGAACAGGTGGGATGTTTACGAAAATTAATGCCGCAAAACTCTTGTTACCATTTGGAATCAAAACGGGAATTGTGAACGGTGAAAAAAATCATGCAATTGGCCAATTTTTCACGAACGAAACGTTTGGAACTTTGATTGCCAATGATGGATTCCCTCACCGAATTCCTACTGCTTCCGAAATCCAATCTCACTTTTTTTCTTTCCCTACGGAGTAAATGATGGCTGAAGACTACACCAACTATGCAAAAAACATAGCGACAAAAACAAAGGAAGCAAGTCGAAGTTTAAAACGACTGACAACTAACCAAAAAAATGCGGTTTTACTTCGATTTGAAAAACTGTTATTAGAAAATGAAGCAGAGATCATTTCAAAAAACCAAATCGATTTAAAAAATGGAAAAGATAAAGGATTAAGTCCGTCAATGATGGATCGTTTGCTCCTCGATTCCAAACGAATCCATGGGATGGCAAAAAGTGTTGCAGAAATTAGAAACCTCCCAGATCCAGTGGGGGAAGTCGTCAGAGGGACCATCCTTCCTAATGGACTCGAACTTTTAACAAAACGTGTTCCCATCGGTGTTGTGATGACGATTTTTGAATCGAGACCAAATGTCATTGTAGACATCGCCTCGTTGTCTTTTAAGTCTGGGAATGCTTGTATTTTACGGGGAGGAAGTGAAGCTTACCACTCAAATCTCATTTTATCCTCCCTCTTCCATAAAGCCATTGAAGATTCAAAATTAGAATCAGTGAGTAAGGAAGTGGTAAGTTTTGTAGATAATACAAACCGAGAAGCCATGCTTCCTTTTTTCCAATTGGATGATTTAATTGATGTCATTGTACCAAGGGGTGGAGAGGCTCTCATTCGATTTGTATCAGAAAATAGCAAAATCCCGGTCATCAAACACGATAAAGGTGTGACTAACTTATATTTGTCTGACAAAGCGGATGAAAAAATTGTATTACCAATCTTAGTTAATTCTAAAATCCAGAGACCAGGTGTTTGTAATGCATTGGAAAATTTATTCATCCACAAAAATTACCCAAACACCAAAGTTTTGTTACATGAATTAAAACAAAATGGGGTTCAGATCCTCGGTGATCCATCCATCCAGTCACTGGATCCAACAATTCCTCTTGCAACGGAAGACGATTATTCCACAGAGTTTTTAGACACAAGACTCAGTATCAAGATTGTTGGTTCAGTGGAAGAAGCTATGGAAAATATCCAAAAGTATAGCTCTGGTCATACGGAATGCATTTTATCGGAAGACATTACCGAAATCCAAACATTCCAACAAGGACTGGATAGTGCGGCAATTTTTGTGAATTGTTCTACAAGGTTCCATGATGGTGGTGAATATGGACTTGGTGCGGAAGTGGGAATTTCAACAGGGAAATTACATGTCAGAGGACCTATGGGACTCATCCACCTAACAACCACCACAACTTATGTTACAGGAAAAGGACAAGTCCGAGGATAAAATGGATGTGATTTTGTTTGGTGGAAGTTTTAATCCTCCACACATTGGTCATAGACATGTGATTTTTTCCCTACAAAAACAATTTCCTGAATCCAAAATCTATATCTGTCCGAATTTTTTATCTCCTTTTAAATTGAATGAAAAAAAATTTTCTAGAGATGAAATTTGGTCCTTATGCCAATCAGAATTCCATGAATTTTTATCCAATCATGTAATCTTATGGGATGAAGAAATCAAAAAAGAGACTACAAGTTTCACAATTGATACCTTAACAAGTTTACAATCCTTAGAAAAGGATGGCTCTATTTCCCTTGTCATCGGTGAAGATAATTTAGAAAATTTTAACGAATGGAAATCTTACGATCTTATACTCAAGAATATACACAAACTAATCGTTGTTAGAAGAAACACAGAATCTCCAAAGCCAATTTTGATACCAAACTTCTTAAATGAAAAACAAGTATTGGTTTTAAATAACCCCATTGTCAAAATGAGTAGCACTGAAATCAGGAACCAACCAAACAGTGAATGGCAAAATCATTCGATTTTACCCCAAACAAGATCATTACTAAATACCTATTTACAAACTGGGAAATCCAACGGAGGAGAAAAAAAATGAATCTCACTCCCACTCAAGTGAAGGAATGGATACAATTCTTCCAAAATGAAATCCCAAATCATGTCACTGACACTAGATGGCAACATATTTTACGAGTGGCTTTCTATGCAAAAGAATTAGCTTTGATTCATGGATACGAAGATCCAGAGAAGGCGTATTTAGCAGGTTTATGCCATGATACCACCAAACAAAAAAAAATGAAAGTCCATCAAAGTTTGTTCACTGAATATCATTTGACAACAGATGGGATTCCCTTCCAAGCTTTACATGCATATTCGGCTCCCCTTTTTCTTAAAAAAAATTATAATTTTTACGATGAGGAAATCCAATCCGCTATCCGAAATCATACCTTAGGAAATCCGAACCCTTCATTACTTGATCAGATTCTATATGCCGCTGATTTTTTAGGATCGGATTATTGTCATAGAAAAATGGAGTTAGAGGATTGGTTTCAAAAAACCAAAGAAAACTTAGATTTTGGCATTTTTATGAAAGCATTCCAGACAATCACATTTCTAATGGAAAAAAAAGAAATCATCCATCCCCATACTTTTTTTACATATAACCAATCATTGTTATCGTTAAAGGAAATTTAATACATGTTACGTGAATCAAAAGAAAAACAAACCATACCGGCAAAGACACTTCTCATAATAGCGGGTGCATTTTTTATTTTTGCCATTTTATTTTTAATATTAAAGTCAAAAACAGGATTTTCTCTAGACCAAAAATTTTCCCAAAGCAAACGAATGCCTATTCTATTTTCAGTTCTAGGTGATAAAGAAGAATACTTGTTCTCTTTGTATGCTGAATTTTATCCGAATGAAAGAAAGGCTGCACTATTTTTTGTAAATCCTAAAACCAGTTTTGATGATGGTGAAAAATCATTGAAAGAGAAAGGTAATTCAGCTCCTTCCTATGTTGAATCTGTTTTAGAGGATACTTTGGATTCCAATATTCCTTTCAAAATTGTTTGGACCAAAGAACAATTTCAAAATTGGGTGAATTTACTTGGTGGATTACAATTGTTTTTTGAACCAAAGTCATTACACATCACTAAAAACTATAATCGAAACAAAGAATCTTATGTTTTAGACGGCGAAGATTGTTTTGATTGGATGAGCTCTCTTTCTGATGATTCTATGATTTCATACTTTCGAAGATTAGAAATCCAAGAGACTGTGATGTTAACTCTTTTTGAAACCATTCATGAAAAACGTGATTCATTGAGTAAACAAAAACTCACCTATTTGCATGGACAAATGACAACAAACCTATCTTCGAAAGAATGGGAAACTTTGATCGACTTTTTGAAGAAGGAAAAAATCCAATTTGGAGTTTCTGAAGTCCCAGGTGAACCAGTGTTACGTCCCAAATACAAGGACCAAATCTTAAAAGCTAACGAAGAAACAATTAAGGTAGCATTTTATAAATTTTCTGGGGAACTTAGGTCTCCTAGTTTCAGTGAAGGGGAAAGAGCAAGAATTGAGGTGCTCAATGGAACCGCAAAAAATGGACTTGCCAGATATGGAAAAGTATTACTCAATGATAAAGGTCTGAAAGTTCTCACCGTTGACAATGCTTGGGATTCGAATTTTAAATCCACTGTGATTTTAAATCGTTCTGGAAACACACAATATACTGATTTAATTTCTGAAACATTTCAGGGTAGAAAGGTATTCTTTTCATTGCGAAAAGACTTAGGCCTTGATGCAACTGTGATACTCGGAGAAGACTTTCAAAATTCCAAGGACTAAAATGCCAAATATCAGTTCAGAAACTTTAGAACATCTAAAAAAAATTAAACAAACGTTAATTGATAAAAAGTGCGAAAATATTCAATTTCTTGATCTTAAAGATGTTAATTCCTATTTATCATTATTTGTAATCGCCACTGTGAAAACGGAAACACAAGGAAGATCTTGTGCGAAAGATATCGATAAGTATATGAAACCTTTAAAACTGGCAGTCAAACGTCAAAATTTGACTGATTTACCAAAGGATGCGACAGGTTGGATCCTTCTTGATTATGGTGAAATTTGTGTACACATCATGACAGACGAAATGAGAAATTATTATTCACTTGATAGACTTTGGGGAGATGCTTCTCCTATAACGTTATAAGTTGTAAGGTTTCTTCCCAATTGTCTTTTGGCAATTCACAATGAAAATTTTGGCAAACATAATAGCGGATTCCATTTCCGGCATCCCGTCCTTGTAACAAACCCAACTTGTTTTCCAAAGAACGACACTCTTCCTCACTTAAGACACACCAAACAAGAGCTGGATCTTTGATTTGGCTTAATTTCAAACGAAGGTTTTTTATAGTTTCCTCGGATTGGTTACGATAAACCACTAGAACTTCTTTTGACGGAGTTTGGAATTTTAAAAAGGCAGAAGCCATTGAAGGATAACTGAGCGAGTTTTGAGTGAGTTCTGGTAAAAAATAAGCAAAGATAGAATTGGCTCTTGTTTCCAATTTTCCATTTAAAAAACCCAGAGAATTTAAATAGTAGAAACAATGTAAGATTGTAGAATTGCCTGACGGTTCCACGCCATCGTATCCTTCAATCGTGCGTACAATTAAGTCTTCATTCCCTTCATAGGATTCGAAATAAGGTCCAACATCCGATAAAAAATGTTTCTCTAAGTATTCCCAAATTTGAATTCCTTGATTAAAGTAATGTATACCACCAGCTAACTGAAACAAACGAAGGCATACCCAGATCAACTCAGAATAATCAGGCAATGTTCCAAAGTATTTGGTTTCCCCATCTCTAAACCTTCGTAAAACGGATCCATCTTCTTTGACCAAATAAGAGAGAAGAAATTGGTATATTTCTTTTGCTTGGTTTAAGTATTTGGTTTCACCAGTCACTTCGTAACTGGCAAGTAATGCGCGTATCCACAAACAGTTCCAAGAAGTTAAAATTTTATCATCACGTAATGGTCGTATCCTTGTGTTCCTCCTCTCTAACAAAATTTCTTTTGTTTTCTGAATCCGTTCCTTAAAATCATTTTTGAATTGGATTCCATCAAGGAAGGGGTTTTTCCCTTTAAAATAAACATTGAGTATATTTTGATTGTGTTCAAAATTTCCTTCTTCAGTTACATTCCAGAAATTCAGGATTTCTTCATCGGAAACCAAGGATTTGATTTCACTTTCTTTCCAAACATAAAATTTACCTTCTTCCCCTTCAGAATCTGCATCCTCAGCACTAGCAATTCCACCTACATTCAGGCGCATATCCCTTTCGATATAAGAGATGATCTCTTGTATGGTTTCTAAAAAGAAAGTTTCGTTTGTGATTCGGTATAATTTTGCCAAACTTTCGACAAACAAAGAGTTGTCGTACAACATTTTTTCAAAATGCGGAACTAACCATTCGTGGTCTGTCGCATAACGACAGATTCCTCCGCCAACTTGATCGTAAATTCCACCCGATTTCATGGCATACATTGTATTAAATGCCATCTCTAACGCACGGTTGTCCTTTTCGACCATGTAATAATCGAGTAAAAAACTAAGAGCCATACTCGGTGGGAATTTATTCACGGAATTTGTTTTGAAACCAAAATAATCTTTATCGTATACTTGGATGTATCGATTGAAATTTTGTGTGAGAATTTGTTTTTCAGGAACTTGTCCGGCATTGGTTCGTGTTTCATTCTCTTTTAAATAAATCGTAAGGTCCTTTGCTGCTTGTAAAAGTTCTCCTTTCTGGTGGGTCCAAGCCTGGTTCACAAGTTTTAGGACTTCTTTAAAACTTCGTTTCCCATACTTGTTTTCAGGTGGGAAGTAAGTTCCCCCAAGGATGGGTTCCTTTTCTGGAGTCAGAAACATATTGAGAGGCCATCCGCCTTGGGTACCCATCGCATGTAATGCATCCATATAAATTTTATCAATGTCGGGACGTTCTTCTCTGTCTAACTTGATGCATACAAAATCTCGGTTTAAAACTTCTGCTGTGGATTCGTCTTCGAAGGATTCGCGTTCCATCACATGGCACCAGTGGCAAGTGGAATAACCAATGGATAAAAGGATGACTTTATCTTCCTTGACTGCTTTTTCGAAAGCTTCCGGTCCCCAGGGAAACCAATCCACTGGGTTGTGTGCATGTTGTAACAGATAAGGACTTTTTTCATGAACCAAACGATTCGGTTTTTTAGACAAATTTGCCACAATGTTCTCCCAGAAAAGAAGCTTTCCAAGCCAAGCTTTTTACATTTTCGGTTGATTGACAACATTGATTTTTTCATCTTGTCTCTGTAAGGGGTTTAAAAAGTTTCCATTGAAAAGACAAAATTTTATCCCCAAACGTTTTCTCACAAAATCTCAAAAGTTGACCAGCTGGTTAATATCTTTGAGTATATTAACTTTCCCAATTTTGGCAGATTCTGACTTTGATGACGATATCAAACGGATGCAGCTTGCACAGTGGGAAAATGGTGATGTTGTACCGGAACCTCTCCAAGGGCCAGGTCCCAAAAAACTTCGATTGTCCATTGCCCAAGCAATTGAACAAGTCATTGAAAACAATACAATCGTACAAAATGCAAAATTGGAAATTGTAAAAGCAGACAGTCCTGAATGGAAAAATGAATCCAAGTATTCTTGGAGGGCTCTCGCCAGTATCCAATCTGCAAAACAATTATTCCCAAGTAACAGAAATAACATCTTCGCGGGAACAATTCGTTCTCAAGATAAAATATCTGCTGGGATTGAAAAACAATTCAAAACGGGAACTTATTTTAAAACGGAAATCAGCACCATTCGTTTTGACGTAAACGCTTTTGAAAACCCAGATTCCTCTACATCGGGTTTTGCAAGTTTACTTGCTGCACCTCCTATGTATACAGGAGCGATTTCGGCGACCCTTTCACAGGAATTACTGAAGTATAGTTTTGGTAAAAACGAAGAAGAAAAAGAAAAGTTATTAAAAAACCAAACACTACTGGTTAGGGAAAATTATATTAATATCTTAACACAACTTGTCGTTAAAATCTTAGTTGATTATTGGTCCTTAAGTATTGTTGATTCCCGAATTGCAACTTACGAAAAAGTTTCAAAAAATACTGAGGAAATCCGAAGATTAACACTTCGAAAAACTGGACTTGGACTTTCAGAAGGTTTCGAAGTAAACCAATGGAACCAAGCTTACCTCAAAACACAGTCTTTACTTGAAAAAGCAAAAGTGGATCGAATTGAAGCAGAAAGAAATCTTATCCGCATTCTAAATGTTGATACATCCTCATCGATAGAAGGTGTTACCGATTTAAGCGAAACTTTACCTACTAATATTAATATAAAATCTGATATCGAGTATGCATTAGCACATAGAACTGATTATTTAATTCTAAAAAGAGAAAGAGAGATCGCAAAACTGGCATTAAACACTGCATTGGCTGAAGATGATCCTTCTCTTTTGGCAACAGTATCTTATAGTTCTATTGGACAAAACTTTTTGTCTCCACAAGAAAACTTCATAGCAAGACAACGTGGTGTTACATCCTTTATGTATCCGCAAATAGCAGCCGAATTAAAAATGTCGTATCCATTATGGGATTTGGGAATCAAAGCTGCCATACGTGATGCAGAAACAAACTTAAAAATCAATGAACTAAAGATTCAGAATTTAGAACAAGAAATTGAACAAGAAATTGCGATTCGACATGAAGCTTTAATTGCAAGTCATGCTTTACTCAAAGACTTACAGAAAACTAAAAAAGAAACTGAAACATTTTATAACGGTCTTATGGAACGTTTTAGACAAGGGCGTTATACAGCAGTTAATGTCAAAAATGCACTTGATAGTTTGGCCAATACAGAACTTGCTGTCACCCAAGCCAAAATTAATTTTAATATCAATTTAGTTCGTTACGAATTAGCCAAAAATTCTTTATTTGAAAAGTATGGTTTAGATTTGTATTCTATTTTGGAAGAAGTAGAAAAACGAGCTAAAGTCGAAACTGATAAATTATGAAATCGTTTCCAACACATAGAAAAGATGAAATGGTATTATACCGACGTACTTTCCATCAAAATCCAGAACTCAAATATGAAGAAAAGGAAACAGCAAGTTTTGCAAAAAAGCACTTAGAATCCTTAGGATTTACAGTCGAAGAAGGAATTGCTGAGACTGGTCTTGTGGCCTTATTTGATTCTGGAAAACCAGGAAAAACCATTTTGGTACGGGCAGACATGGATGCCCTTCCTATCCATGAGGAAAATGTACACACATATAAAAGCAAAAATGAAGGGAAAATGCATGCCTGTGGACATGACGGGCATACTAGTATCTTACTTGCGTTAGCTTCTGATCTACAAAAAGATTTTTCTAGTTTTGTACCGAAGGGTAGAGTTCTACTCTGTTTCCAACCAGCAGAGGAAGGTGGTTCTGGTGCCGATAGGATGATTGAATCTGGCATTTTAGATCGTTACCAAGTAGATTCAGTCTTTGCCCTTCACGTTTGGAACCATATTGATTTAGGAAAAGTGGGAGTCGTAAATGGAACCATGATGGCTTCCGTTGACGAATTTAAAATTACTGTTGAAGGAACCTCTGGACATGGAGCGATGCCCCAACATACTGTTGATCCCATTCTTGTCGGGAGCCATTTAGTTACTGCCTTACAGACTCTCGTTTCAAGGAATGTGGATCCTTTAGAACCATGTGTTGTAACTGTAGGATCATTCCATTCTGGAAATGCTTTTAATGTGATTCCAGAAACAGCGGTTTTACATGGGACAGTTCGTACTTATTCAAAATCAGTCTACGACATGATCCCAAATCGAATGAAACAATTAGTGGAACAAGTAGGTGCTGGTTTTGGTGCCAAAATTCAATTGGATTACAAACGCATTGATAAACCAACCATCAATGACCCTGTGATGGCTGATGTTGTCAGAAAAGCTGCAAAATCAGTTCTGGGTGAAAGTTGCCTTACGGAAGAAAATACTCGCACCATGGGTGGAGAAGACTTTTCTGCTTTTCTCATGCAAAAACCAGGGTGTTATTTTTTTATCGGATCTAGAAATGAGAAAAAGGGATTTATCCACCCTCATCATAGTTCCTTTTTTGATTTTGACGAAGATGCTCTTCCCATTGGCCTTGCCGTTATGAAGGAAGTCATCCACACTTACCTCCAAGATTTTTCATAAATTTCTCCTTGCTTTTAAATCGCTTTCCATTATTAGTTAGATATCTAACCAAATCGAGGGAATTATGATAAGTTTTGAACTGAATGATGGAATCGGAATCATTCAACTTGCGATTAATGACAAGAACAGTTTTTCCAATGATTCTTTTTTGGCATTAAAACAATCAATCAAAGAAGCTAAGGATTCAAAGGCAAAGGTTGTGGTTTTAAGAAGCACTTCTCCTGGATCTTTTTCATTGGGTCTAGACTTGACAACTGTTAGTTCGATGGATATGTCAAAAGACCTAGCTCCATTCTTAGAACTATTTTATCACAACTTAACTGAAATTTACCAACTACCAATGCCTACCATTGCAGAAGTTTCAGGACATGCGTTAGGTTATGGTGCGATGCTTGCTCTTGTATGTGATTATAGATTTGCCACTTCTGACATTCGTTTTGGACTACCAGAAGTAAAAATTGGAATTCAAGTCCCTTCTTTTGTGTATGCACTGATGGGTGAAGCCGTTGGTTATGATTTAGCAAAACGTCATGTATTGCTTGGTGATGCTTTCAAAGCTAAGGAATACCCTACTTTATTTGAAGAAATTTCAGAAACAGAAGATGATCTGAAAAAGAAATCAAAGTCATTACAAACCAAACTGAAAAAAAATTCTTACTCAGCTATGAAAGATACAAAAAAAGGAATTTTAAGTGTTCACAAACCTTTACTTGATTTAGTGAGTGAAGATGTTAAAAACACGATTGCAAGTATCCAATCACCTGATGCTAAAGAAGGGATCTCCGCATCTGTTGAAGTCAGAAGACCTGTGTTTACTTCTTAAAAATTTACACAATTCCTTTTCTGTCTCGGATGTGTTTATAAATTTCATCGAGGATAGGGTACAAAATATCCTCGCTTTCTTTTGAAATTCCCCAAGTTTGCAGGGATAATAATTTTGCGGAAATGGTTACGATTTTTTTCCGTATTTTTTTTCCCTCTTTTGAAAGTAAGATAGCCCATTCCCTACCATCACTGGGAGACGGATTTCGATCCACAAGACCTTCTTTTACCAATCGATTCACGAGCACAGTACAAGTAGGTTTGGTTTTTTCAATCGTTTTGGCTATTTGAGTCATATTGATAGGTTTCGATGTTCGAATCAAAAATGTTAAAATTTCAAAATGAGAAGTTGTGAGTCCAGGATAACCTAACTTCTCCATTTCGATACGAACAATATCAGCAATTTCTGAACTGATACGATCAAAATAACGTACGGAGCGAAACCTTTTTGGCAGTTCTCTTGGCATGATCCGAATGAAAATCGTTACGCTTTCAAAGCTTCGATTTCTGATATTTCCTTTGGAATTGATTCTGTTAAGTTGATAGGAGTTTTTCCATTGATGAGAATGTCATCTTCTATACGAATGCCTATCCCACGAAACTCTTTTGGAATCGACTCATCACTCGGATCAAAATACAATCCAGGTTCGACAGTGACTACTTGCCCGTCTTTTAAAGGTCTTGATTTACCTTCTAAAAAGTATCTGCCGACATCATGAACATCCATTCCCAAATAGTGTCCCGTACGATGCATATAATACTTTTTATAAGTTTCTTTTTCTAAAATTTCATCCAAGTTGCCTTTTAAAAATCCCATTTCCCGAAGGCAGTCTGCCAAAAAGCGAACTGTTTTTTCATGTACTTCATTGAATGGTATTCCTGCGACTGAATGTTGGATTGCATTTTTCTGCGCATACAACACAACTTCATAGATCATCTTTTGTGATTCGGAAAATTTTTTACCAACAGGAAAAACTCGCGTCACATCAGCCGTATAATAATTCCATTCAGCACCTGAATCAACTAATACCAAATCTCCATCCGAAAGTTTATCATCATTGTTTACATAATGTAAAATACATGCATTTTTTCCAGAAGCAACTATATGCCCATACCCTCCACCTATGGAACCATACTTTAAGTATTCTTGTTCTAGTAAGGCTTCTAATTCATATTCGTACATACCAGGTTTACTTTCTCGCATGATCCGCATATGCCCTAGTTTGGTGATTTCAGCAGCATTTTTTAGAATTTGAATTTCTTCTTTGGATTTGGTGAGTCGTTCTTCATGCAAAAAATTGGGATGTTCAATTCGATGTGGTCCAAATTTTCCTTCTCTTGCTCGTTCCGATAACTGTTTGCATTCCAATAAAAGTTCTCGGTCTCTATCTGGGTTTTCGCCAAAAAAATAGTATAATGTATGATTTCCTAATAGAATTGCTGATTTTTGTTTGTCCCAATCATTTAAATCATAAACAAAATTTAAACCTAACATCGATTTAATTTTTTCTTTACCCAATCGAATCCCTGTCCAAATTTCTCTCTCTTTGTCCTTGGGCAAACAAAACATACCAACTGTTTCGGAGGTTATAATTAAAATAGAATCTTCTTCTTTAATCCCTGTTAGATAATAAAAATCAGAATTTTGTCTAAACTTATATTCTACATCACGGTTACGAATTTTATGATTCGCCGCAAAAAGAATCAGAATTTCTCCATTTTTTAATTTTTTTTGAACTTTAGAGATTCTTTTTTGATACGTATATGCATCATATTCTTTAGATTTTAATTGCGGTTGTTTCATGTTTTAATCACTTCCTCAAGTGCTTCAAAAATGCGTACAGGATTTTGATCTAACATACAACGGAAATGGCCTTCAGGACAAATCCTTCCTCCGTGAATTCCACAAGGTCTACAGTTTAGACCATTCACTTGCATGATTCGATGTTTGTCTGACAAACTTCCATAACCAAATTCTGGGATTGTTGCGCCGTAGATCATAACCGTAGGTGTATTAAATGCAGAAGCAAAATGAATAGGACTCGAATCATTGGAAATGATAGCAGTTGCATTTTGAATCCAAACCATAAGTTCTTTTAAACTTGTTTGTCCGACTAAAGAAAGTAACCTTTCTCTTTCTTTGATTTCTAATGGTTCTGTTTTCATCATTCGAAAAATATGATCTTGGATTTCTAAATCTGCCTTACTTCCAATGAGAATCACCGATTCATTTCTCTTTCTTAAAATTTGTGTGATGACACTTACAAATTTTTCTTCTGGCATTCGTTTCGTTTCCCATAAGGAAGATGGAGCAATTAATATGTAACCTGTTTCGTTTTTAAGAAGTTTTGTCCTTTTGGCAAAATAGGAAGATTCCTCTTCTTCACTTGGATACAAATAGGGCCTTCGTTCCCTTCCTGTTGGGAAATCATATGGCTCAAACAATAATGAAAATAATTTTTCCACTTCATGAGGACCTTGTTTTGGTCTTGGAACCAACTTGGTATGAAGAAAGGAAAAACCAGATTCTTTGTAACCAATTCGTATTGGAGCCATTGTGAAAAAAGAAATTAAACTGGAACGATAAGAAAAATGGGGAGAATACACTTTATCAAACTTTTCTTTTCTCAATTTTTGGATGAACTTTAAGAAAAAAAATGGGTTCTTTTTAATTTTCTTTTTATCTAGGCACCAAACTTGCGTTATATCGGGATTATGATCTAATACTGATTCCGTACCTAAATTGACTAACACATGGATTTCACTTTCCTTGTGTTCCATTTTCACAGCGTGAAAAAAGGAGGTAGAGAGGATTAAATCGCCAAGGAAAGCGGTTTGGATGATGAGGATTTTTTCAGGCATCAGACTCTTTCTAATATCGACACAAAGTTGTTTGTAGCTAGTCCACCTATACTTTGTGCTACTGCCAACCGCTTTTCAGGCCATTCAGAAAAGAACCTACAAAGTTCCACAATTTGTGCAAGTCCCGATGCTCCGACGGGGTGGCCCCGTGATTTCAGCCCACCGGAAGCATTGATCGGTAATTTGCCTTTTGGATGAGTTAGACCCGCTTTTACCTGGAATAAGGCCTCACCACGTTTGAAAAAACCAGCGTCTTCGGCACCCACAAGTTCAAATGGGGTAAATGCATCGTGTAACTCCGCAAAATGGATGTCACTTGGTCCCACTCCTGCCTCCTCGTATGCCTTCGCAAAAGCAATCCGATTGGCTAAAAAACTAGGTTCTGCACTCGGAAGGAAAGGAGATAAACCAGAACCCATTCCTTTGACAGATACCGAACTTGGATCTTTGGATAAAATCAAGGCAACCGACCCATCAGATAAAGGAGAGATATCATAAAGCCCCAGAGGACTTGTGATCTTAGGTTGGTTTTTGTATTCTTCCAGGGTTAGATTTTTTTTGATATGTGCCTTTGGATTTTGTAATCCATTATCATGCAGTTTTTTTGCAATGGCAAACAAATCCTCTGCCTCGTAGCCATATTCATGTAGGTATTGGTTTGTGATCATAGCACCACCTTGTGCCATTGACATTCCCAGTTTGCGTTGTGAATCAGAGAGAACTGAACCTAACAATAAATTGCTTTCTTCTCGGTTGAGTTGTGACATGAGTTCTGTTGCAATCACAAGTCCATGGTCAAACCGACCACTGAGAATCAAATTCACTCCCAATTGGAACGCTGCTGCACCAGAAGAGGATGCTGTTTCCATCCGGATGGAATAAAGATCTTTTAGTCCTAACCTGGCAGCAATTTTTGCAGAAAGATGAAATTCCTGATTATAGGAATCTGGTGAAAAACTTGCATAGATGATGAATTGAATTTTGTGAGATTGAAACTCATGTACAGATTGTTTTGCGGTAACAGAGGACAAATCGAGTTGTGATCCTTTGTGTTTACCAAATACACTCATCGCAGGATTGTGAATGTAAACTTTCTTCATTCGAATATAGTTTCCGCTTGCCTATTCTATGAAAACCAATTATCTTTCCAATTGAACCGAGAATTTGAGGTTACCCATATGAAGGGAAAAAAAGAAGTAATCGACATATTAGCAGAAGTTCTCTCTGCGGAACTCACAGCCATCAATCAGTATTTCATTCACGCAAAATTATGCAAAAATTGGGGATACATGGAACTTGCCGAGTATCTTAGAAAAGAATCCATTGAAGAAATGAAACATGCTGACGAAATCATGGAACGCATCCTTTATTTTGATGGAATCCCTGACTTACAAAAGTACATGAAAATCAATGTAGGCCAAACTGTTCCTGAAATGTTACAACATGACTTACAATTGGAATACAATGCAGTAGAACGATTGAACCGTGGGATTGATATTTGTGTGGCAAGTAAAGACAATGGAACAAGAGAACTCTTGGAAAAAATCCTAGTCTCGGAAGAAGAACACATTGATTGGATTGAAACTCAAACTTCGCTCATTGAATCCATTGGTTTACAAAACTATTTGGCTCAAAAATTAGGAGATTCGGAATAAAACCTACTCATCCCACCTATCATGCCATTTGCGGAGAAGGACTTTCTCCGCTTTTGGAAACGGAAATCCAATCCTTTCATCTAAAAATCAGTAATCACAACCGTGGTGGAATTTTTTTCTCAGGCAAAAAAGAGGATGTCATCCAATTTGCCATCCATACTAAATTTGCCTCTCGTGTGAATTTGCAACTCCTCCACGACAATGCTCAAAACTACGACGAATTTTATACCAAAACATCCGATATCCCTTGGGAAAAATACATAGGTCCCAATGTGAGTTTTCGTATCGATGCAGAAACTAAAGACAAATTAAAAAATTCTGAATTTACAATGCATCGAACAAAGGATGCCATCCTTGACAGACTCAGGGCCAAAAAAGTCCCTCTGCCTGAAATTGAGAAACGTTTAGCGGATATTACCATCGTCGTCAGGTCACATACAGATCGTTTTAGCGTCGAACTTTCGTTATCGGGTGACCCGGTGGGAAGAAGAGGTTACAGACTCCATGCAGGAAATGCCCCTGTAAGAGAACCTATTGCACAAGCAATGCTTGAAATGTCTGATTGGAAGGAAGGGGAAACCTTAGTTGACCCAATGTGTGGATCGGGAACAGTTCTGATCGAAGCTGCACTCAGAGAACGCTTGTTTGGTGAAATCAACAGATTCCTCTTTGCAGAATCCCCTATTTTCCAAACTTTATTTCCAACCTATGTTTTCTCAGAAAGAAAAAAGGAAAACCCAACTTCTCCCCATTTGTATGGATTTGATATAGACCCTGAAGCCATCCGCATTGCCAAGGAAAATGCCTATGAAGCAGGAGTGGAAGATTTTATCAAATTTGAAGTCTCAGACTGTTTAACACTAAAGAATACATTTGGTTCGAAAGGTCACTTAGTCACAAACCCTCCTTATGGTGACCGTATCGGTAAACCAATGGAAGATCTACGGGAGATGTACTTTCAATTTGGTAAAGTTTTAAAAAACGAATTTGGTGGTTGGAAGTTTACAGTATTATGCGCTGATTTTTCTCTCCTTGGGAAATTTGGTCTAAAAGAAAACAAACACATCACACTGAAACATGCAAATTTAAAGGCAAAAATCGTAGATTATGAGTTAAGAGGGGGGAAATGAAATCAAAGGACATTTTAAGTCGTGTTTTTGAAATCACTAGAGATCCAAGAGATGGTCTTCTCTTCTTAAAAGAATTCCAATCCCTTTCTCCCGAATCGTTTGCCATTCTGTATGCAGATTCCGAAACCATCTTTGAAAGTTCCGAGGCCTTATTTTCTGACTTAAAACTCCTCTACCAATTGGATTTATTTCCCTTTGTTGTTTTGGAAGAGGATAGTTTTCAGTACTTAAAAGTTTTTTTCCCACTCGAACAAATGGGAGCCAATCCGAATGATGAAAAGACACTAGGATTTTCATATGAAATCATCGCAAGAGATGAACCACTTCGTGAATCGGTTAAAACTTCTATTAATAAGAAAAAAATCCCAATCTTACTTTGGAATGATGAAATTGAAAAACTCGAATCCGTCTTAGATCGTTGCAGAGCTATCCTACATTCCTCAAAAGTGATTTATGTATCCATCGATGGACCTTTGAAAGATCCAAATTCTGGGAAAGTAAAATCAATTTTACAAATGGAAAATACCTTTCCGATTCCCAGTGGGTTCACCATTACAGAAAGCCAAAAAGAATTCATCCAACTTTCTGAGGCAATGTTATCCAAAATTGAGGATCCAAAATTCAGTATTGTTCTCACTTCACCTTTCACACTGTTAACGGAACTTTTTACTGTAAAAGGAAGTGGAACCCTTGTAAAACGTAAAAATAAAATCCATAAGTTTGAATCCACTGATGGTGTGGATATGGTGCGTCTCTTTCGTTTGATAGAAGAATCGTTTGGAAAAAAACTAAAACCAGATTTTTTTCAAAGTAAGTTTGATGTATTATTTTTAGAAGAATCCTATCGTGCCTGCGCTTGGATGCAAAAAACCGAATATGGTTATTTGTTATCTAAATTTGCTGTCAATGGTGTGGCAAGAGGTGCAGGTGTTGGTCGAGACATTTGGGACCAAATTTTAGAACACTGTAGTCCTCTTTTTTGGCGGAGTAAACCTGACAATACAATCAATAAATGGTATATGTCCATTGCACAAGGAATAGAAAAAGATAACTCTTGGTATTATTATTGGCTCGGTGTGGACCAATCACTCATCCCTGGAATCATCTCACTTCTGAAATCCCAACCAGAAGACTTTGGTCTACCAACTCCATTAACGTAAAACTAAAATGAAATTAATATATGATGGAGAATGTTCCTTTTGTACGCGATTGGCGTTTTCCTTACAAAAACAGTCCATCAAACCAATTGAAATCGTATCTTACCATACCTTTTCTGAAGAGGATTTAAAGAAAATCCATTCGCAATTAACAAAGGATCAATGCAAAGGAGAAGTACAAATCATCCAAAATGGAAACCGATTTCCTGGTTTTTTTGGAGTTCGAGTTTTGGCATGGAATCTACGATTCTATCGGTATTTTGTTTGGATTCTGTATTTGCCACTCGTTCCATTTTTAGGAATGTTTGTAATGGTACTACTTAAAAAATTTAAGAAATCACTTGGTTAAGTAACGTTTCCCTTCATCCAAACGAGACAAACCCAAATAAAAATCTTCTCTTGCATCTAGTGCCAATCGGTTCCCTTCGATCACTTGTTTTTTGGATTCCTCCGTAATACAAACAGTTTCTATGAGATCAAACAATCGTTTGCTATGCCCTTCATCTGCATCTAAATTCACCTGAAAAAATTTACCTTCTGGCAAATTGAATTCTCTTTTCAATTGATGGTATGCGTTCGCAATTTGTGAGTATTCCAATTTAAGTAAATATTCATTGGCAGGTCCTAGTGCTCCTAACCCATAAAAAAAACCCAAATCAATTACCGATTTCATTTTATCTAGATAGGTTTTTGTCTCAGGTAAAATTTGATGCTTCGAAAAATCAAAATTAAGTTGTTCCAAAAAACTTGTAAGTATCGATACATGTGTTTCGGAGATGTTCCCTTCTCCCAATTCTTCCCAAATATTTTCGACAAGGACTATTTTGGCATTTTGGTCTCTTGTATTGGCAGCAACTAACAAAAACCAATCGACAAATCCAATGGATACATAGTATTCTTGGCTAAGCCAAAGGATTAAATCATCAAAACTCATTCTAATATTTCTTTCTCTTAGCCACTTTGTTTGTAAAACAGAATGAGTTTCCACTTCCCTTTTTAACATTCCAATGAGATTCATACGTTTTGGTCCTTTCCATATTGGTAACGCGGATGAGTTTGGTATTCTTCAAAACCTAAATTGATACATAATTCTAATAATTCCGAATATGATTTCCCTGATTTTTCCCATAACATCGGCAAGGTGGAGTAAATCTTAGAAAAACCTGGTGTAGCATTCACTTCCAAACAATAAGGTATTTCTTTTTCCAATTTATAATCGATTCTAATATAACCAGAACTTCCAAGAAATTTTGCAATTTTCAAAGAAGTGGATTCTAATTCCTTTTGGAGGGCAATCGGAACTTCGAAGTCCAAAGATTCTAAAAATTCTGATTTAGATTTGATTCCTTCATGGTAAATCCCAGAAGGAGTATCCACATATGCTATCGGTAAAACTTGGTAGTGGTTCAAATTTCCGATCACACCTACCGTAAGTTCCCTTCCAGTTAAAAATGGTTCTATTAAAAGTGGAGAGTGTTCCTCTAAAAGTTTTGGGATTGTATCTTCCCATTCTCCTTGGTCTTGGATTGTATTCGACTCTGAAATTCCCAAACTCGATCCTTCTCCATTGGGTTTCACAAATACTGGAAATTTGATTTTCGGTTTGGTTTGAAATTCTGTCAGTAGTTCTGAATCCGTTACTCGAATTCCCATCGAATGCAAAAAAAGTTTGGTTTTAAATTTATCCAAAGTGAAACATTGGACGGAAGCTGAACTTCCCGTATGTGGGATTCCTAAATATTCGCATAACGCAGGAATGTATGCTTCTCTTGAGGTAGATGTATAACCTTCCACAAGATTCCACACGATCCAATTTTCCCTGTTACCCTTTGGAATATTGGAAAGAACAGATGTAATTTCTTTTGCATCCGAAAGTGACACAACATTATACCCTAAGGAACGAATGGTATTTTCCATAAGCGATATGGTTTCTTCCGATTCCCATTCCTGGGAACGTTTTGGATCGTCTGGATTGTAAATATCACATGCAAGAATGACTGTTTTCATTCGGCTTGGAATTTCTCCCAATCTGCATCTAAAAGAACTGGATAATAAGATTCTTTGTCGGAACCAACTGGTTCAAATGAAAAATGTATTTTTTTAGTCACTGCGGAACGAAAGGCATGTTGTCTTGTTTTTGGATAATAACCTAAATACCAATTGGCACCGATGGTAATTTTACCGCCACCACCAGGAAGATCATTGACAAAATGAGGAATTCCCATCCCTCCAATTTTTCCTCGCATATACTCTACGATTTCAATCCCACGAGCAAGTGGAGTGCGAAAACCCCTGGAACCAGGAATGAGTTCTGGGTCATAAAGGTAATAGGCACGAACTCGCATTTCCAATAACTTTTTATGAAGTGTGAGCATTATTTCTTCATCATCGTTGATGCCTTTTAATAATACTGCCTGATTCCCTACAGATACTCCTACTTTTAACAGACGTAATACAGCATCCTTAGCTTCCTTTGTACATTCCTTTGGATGGTTAAATTGGGTATGACAGAATATCGATAAATTATCGTCATTATACCTTTCAATGATTTTACACAATTCATCTGTTATGCGAAATGGTAAGGTGACTGGATTTCTTGTCCCAAGCCTACAAATGCGAACGTGTGGTATTTGATTTAGTTCCTGTAAAATCCACTCAAGCCTTGCATCTGCAAGATTTAATGGATCTCCACCACTCACCACTACATCTTCTACTTCAGGATGGTTTCGTATGTAATCAAATGCAGTCTCTAAATCTGCTTTTTCCATTCTTTCCCCACTAGAAGATACCTTTCTACCTCGCATACAATGGCGACAATATACACTGCACGAATGGTTTGAAAACAGAAGGACACGATTTGGGTACATATGAGTGAGCCCACGAACAGGACTTAGTCGTTCCTCATCCAAAGGATCGGAACTTTCTTCTAATGAAAATACTGCCTCCTCCGCTGTTGGAACAATCATCCTTCGTATGGGACAGTTTGGGTCCGTGGGATCAGACAAAGATAAATAATAGGGAGTGGTCGAAACTAATAATCGGATGGTTTGTTCAATCCCTATTCGTTCCGATTCGGTGAGTAAAAAATAACGAGAAAGTTCCGATCCTTTCACTCGGTTTTGCAACTGTGATGTGGGATCAGTCCAAATTGTCCTGGAAAACAATTCTTCTCTGGCCCGAAGAACTTCTGATAAACTGTTTTGCACGAGCATAAGATTTTATTCCTTACTTGCCAACAGACCACCAAATTCTTTTCTGGTGGTAATGCAAGAAAACCGCTTGGGGGAAATCCGTATGGTCGCCTTCGATGTCGATGGGACCTTATTTTCCTCAGAATCCATAATCTTTAAGACGTATGTGCAGGCAATCGAAGAGTTTGCTAAGAAAACGGGAAAAATTACATCCCTACCCACACACGATCAGATCATCAATGAAATTGGAAAACCAGTGCGGACTATTTTTGCAAACCTCCTCCCCTCATTACCAGAAGTCGAAAGAGATTCCATTTCGGCTAGAGTTTTAGATTTACTGTGTGATTCCATCCGCAGTGGTGGCGGGGATTTTTACGCTGGTGTTGGTTCTACCATTCATTATCTCAAAGAAAAAGGTTATACGATCACTTGCGCTTCCAATGGTCGAAAACCTTATATTGAAACCGTTCTCGATACAGCCGGCGTATTACAATACTTCGAACCAATTGTTGTGATCAACCAAGAGACCATCCACACCAAAGGTGAAATTTTAGCTGAGTATGTGCGCAAATACAGTTTAGAACCAAATTCCATTGCGATGATTGGGGATCGGTTCAGTGATTGGGAGGCAGCGCGGCAAAATGGATGCCCATTTGGTTTTTGCACCTATGGTCATGGAGTTCCAGGCGAAATTCCAGACTTTGATTGGAAAATTGAAGATTTAACAAATTTAAAACAATTTTTTTAAATTCGAAATCCAATACATTTCCGACATTGATACTGTGGCGGTACATCCCCAAATCCAAGAAGACAAATGGAAATCATTACGCTATTTCCTTGGCGGGATCTTCTTTGTACTCGTCCTAATTGAAAAGTCCATGGGGTTTGATCCCAAAGTTTCTGGAAATTTTTTTCCAAAACAGGGGTTCCGTAACATTGGAAAACAAGCTGAAAAAACAAAATTTGCCGAACCAGTGGATCCGTTTCAAAGTGAAACGTTTGAAGATGATTTAAATTGGGAAGAAGAAGTATTCAATCATTCTTACCCTACAAATACAAAGTCCACCAAACAAACAAAAGTCATCGATGAAACCATTCCTGAGATCACTCTTCCAGAAGACAGGTTCCCTGGTGCAGGAAAACGAATCAGTGCTGAGCCTGGCTACCTTCCTGTGTACTTTCTCAAATTTTATGGTTCTGGAAAAAATAGCCAGTCCCAACTTGTAAAACTCACCCGCGAATTTCCAGGTGGGGACCCCATTGTATTTTTATTCCAAGAACTCACCAAGGGACCAACGGTGACTGAAAAATCAAAAGGTGTACTTTCTGCTCTGACTAAAAAAATCCGAATGGAACCAAACTATCGTTTGGAGAACGGAATCTTACACATTTCCATTTCGGAAGAATTGAGTTCAGGAGGTAGTATGGAAATCTTAAAAGACCGTTTGGACCAAATTACCTTTACCTACGTAGGGAATTTCGGAATCCAAGGAGTTGTACTATATTCAAATGGAGAAAGGATCCGGACTTTGGGAAGTGATGGAATGTCCTTACCGGATGTCTTAGCCAAAACGCAACGAAAAGTGATTTTGTTCTAACCCACTAAATGGTTTACAACGAAACGACAAACTGTATTCTCAAGATTGGTTTCCACCATGCGTAGGTATACATTCAAACGATACGGTTTTGTTTTGCGTAAATTATTTTTACGCCCCTACCACCCAGAGTTTATCTCCACAAATTTAGATGATATTGCTTCTTCTTTACAAATTTTCAGCGTAATGACTGCTGTTACATCCATCATCTCTTTACTCTTTGTGGACTCACTTGTGAGAACAAAAGAAGCTAGTTTTTGGATCGCATTTTTTCGAATTTCATCCCTTGCGATTTGTTTTTCTGTTTATCTCTTAGCAAAAAGAGGAATCAAACGATACCAAAAACAAATCTTAGGAATCACAAGTCTTGTACTCATTGGACTCGTGACTCTTTATATCCCGATGATGGTTTTTGATAACCCTAACCATGCTTATTATTTATTCGGTTCTGCAATTGTGATCGCTGGAGCTTCCATCTTACTCTGGTTAGAGCCAATTCGAATCTGTATCCTATCTTTGATTTATATTTCCATTTTTATCCCTCTTCATTTGAATTTTTCTCGCATCCAAGGATTTGATCGGTATTTTTTCTACCAGGATGTTCTCATTGTTTCCTTTTTGTTAGCCTTTGGAATTGTTGCCAATTTCCTCATCAATTACTGGAGATTTGAAGAGTATAGGATCAAAGAAAAACTCCACATAACGGTTGGTAAACTCCTACGCATCAATCAGAAAATAGAAGATTTGTCCCGTGTAGATTCCATGACGGAACTTTTTAACAGAAGGCATCTATTAGAACAATTTGATCTGTATAAAAAAAGATCACACCGTGAAGGATTTGTGATTGGTCTTGTGATTTTGGATTTAGACAAACTTAAAACCATTAACGATCGTTATGGACACAAACAAGGTGACATTGCGATCCAAGCTTTTGCCAAAACATTAAAGTCTAGAACTCGTATCACAGACATTGCAGCAAGGATTGGGGGAGATGAGTTTTGTTTGTTAGTTTCTCCCATTGATAAAGAGGGACTCCATACGTTAACGGAATCCATCAGGGAAAAAATGGAAGAATTACAAATTCCGATCTATAACGACCCGAGCGATTCCCTGACTCTTACGGTTTCCATCGGTGGCACTCTTTTCCATCCAGAAGACGACCCCAGTTTTGATGAACTCTACCATAAAATAGATACGGCACTTTACACTTCCAAAAACGAAGGCAGAAACCGCATCACACTCCTAGAAATGTAAAAAAAAGATCGACGGAATTAGGATTCGATTCTAACCTTACAAATGAGACTGATTCTCAGTTTATGTCCATTACGGATAAGGTGTAAAACTTACGAGATGGGGAAAATCCCCCATCTTTTTTTTTGCCTAAAGCAGTTCCCTATCCAAATTCTTTCGAGACCAAACGGTCTTTTGAAAAATGTGATTTTAGACTACTTCTAGTGGGGAACTCACTTCTTCGTAATTGAGGTTCCTTCGGACCGGGCGAAACCCCCCTTCCATCAAAAATTTTCGTGCCTCTTTTTCCGTTTTTAATCCAAACGACCTAAGGACATTTTCTTCTATCACAACAGAGGAAATATCATCCGCACCCGAATACAATGCCAGTTGGCCTACCCCTTTGCCAAGCACCATGACCGAGGTTTCAATATGTGGAATGTTATCTAAAAAGATACGGCAAATTCCAAGAACCTTTAGGTATTCATGTGTCGGAACAGGCCTTACCTTAAACCGTTTGGTTTGTGGTTGGAATGTCCAAGGGATAAAGGACAAAAATCCACCAGTTCTGTCTTGTAAATCACGCACCACTTGCAAGTGTTCGATGACTTCCTCTTTTGTTTCTTCCGAGCCAAACACAATATTGGCAGAGCCTCTCAGTCCCACTTCATGGCAGGTTTCCATCGCGCGAACCCATTCCGCAACGGAAGCTTTTTTCGGAGAGATGATTTGGCGCATCCTCTCCGTAAGGATTTCTGCACCGGCACCAGGGACAGAATCAAGACCGGCTTCCTTTAGGATTTGTAGGACTTCTCTGAGAGGTTTTCCAGTAATGGTTTCTAAATTGATGACTTCTACTGGAGAAAAGGCGCGGATGTGCATCTTTGGGTATTTTGACTTCACGGTTCGGATCACATCCAAATAATACTCAAAAGGAAGTTCCGGATACACCCCACCTTGTAAGAACATTTGGTCGGCACCTTCTTCCACAGCATAATCCATCTTCTGCAAGATGTCCTCTTTTGAGAGAACATATCCCTTCCCATTTCCAATTTCATCCATAAAGGAACAAAAACTACATTCAACATTGCAATAATTGGTATAATTCACCACCCGAAACATGGTATAACTGGCTTCCGAATGGGGCCTAACCTTCTCACGAAGGTACCGGGCTACCATCTGGATTTTTAGAAAGTCTCCTTCCTTGTACAAAACGAGAGCTTCACTGGGAGAGATTCGTTTGCCATCCACTGCTTTGAGAAGGACAACATCGGCTGGGTCATTGGGGTTCAGGGAAAAAGAGGACAAGTTCATATCTCTACCTACTTGGACAGGAAATCTTCTGACATATCCCTGTAAAAACCGAATTTTCCTGGACATTGATTTTTCTATAGAAATCCTAGGAAATACCAAACACCTTAAGGGCATAAATATAAATGGATATCGGAAGAATTCTCTTTCACCTATTATTCACAGCTTTTTTCGTCGTGGCAAACGTAGTGTTTGTCCGCGCTATCCTTTACAGGCTCGGATTGATCTTCAACGGTCGTCCTGCATTTTTTAATGAAGATGCAAAAAAGAACCTAAACATCGGATTCCGTTTAAAAAGTTTTTTCCTAAACGTAATCTTACAAAAAAAGAACTTCCGCGAACCAGTACGTGGGATCATGCACGCGTTTGTTTTTTATGGATTTATCGTCTATACGATCCATACAACAAGCCAAATGATCGCAGGTGTATTCGGTTATGTTATGGAAGATCCTTACCAATTTGCACTACCTAATTTCTTATTTGGGGAAGCCGCTAACCATATTTACGAACAAGCAGTTAACTATGTATCCATTTTAGTGTTAACTGGTCTTGGGTTTTTTGCTTGGAGACGTTGGATCAAAAAAGCAAAAGGACTAGATGTTCATTCTCCTGCTTCTGCTATCGTCATCAGTATGATTGCTACCCTTATGGTCACCACCTTACTTGGAAACGGTGCCAAAACAGTTGCTGCAACTTACTACACTCATGCTGGTTTGATTGACGGTGCAATTGGAAAACTTTGGGAATCAGTAGGAGTTGCCAACTCTTCAGCTGATATCGTTTTCCAAATTATGTGGTGGGGTCACATCATCACTGTTTTCTCTTTTATGTTGTATGTTCCTACTTCAAAACATGCTCACTTAATTTTTGCTCCATTTAACTATTTCCTCGCAACTGACACTCCAAAAGGACAACTTTCCAAACTCAATTTGGATGATGAAAATGCTGTTTGGGGATCCAACCGTGTGGAAGATTTCCCTTGGCCAAACCTACTCGACGGTATGTCTTGTATTGAATGTGGTCGTTGCCAAGTGGAATGCCCTGCCAACAGAACTGGCAAAGTATTAAATCCAAAAGCCATCATCGTGGAACTCAAACACCAAATGTTGGAAAAAATGCCAGAAGTGGCTGCTGCACGTGCTGGTAAATCGCCAGAAGAAGCAGCGGAAGCAGTAGCAGCACTTGAAACAGGAGTGATCAACTCACACGAAGGTCTCAGTGAAGAAGCACTTTGGGGATGTACTACTTGTTATGCGTGTGTAGAAGCATGCCCTGTTGGAAACAACCAAGTAAACGCCATCATTGAAATGCGTCGTCACTTGGTTCTTGCAGAATCAAAAATGAGTCCTGAACTTCAAAAAGCATTCACCAATATGGAAAACAATTCGAATCCATGGGGTGTTGGTGCACACACTCGTGCCGACTGGGCAGAGGGATTAAATGTAAAAGTTCTATCAGAAGCAGAAGACAAAAACGTAGACGTACTCTATTGGGTAGGTTGTGCGGGTGCTTTTGATGAAAGAAACAAAAAGATCTCTCGTGACTTTGTAAAAATCATGCAAAAAGCGGATGTAAACTTTGGTATCCTTGGAACAGAAGAAGGATGCTCAGGAGACTCTGCTCGCCGTGGTGGTAACGAATACCTCTACCAAACACTAGCACAAACCAACGTGGACACAATCAACGGATACGGTATCAAAAAAATCGTAACTGCTTGCCCACATTGTTATAACACTATCAAAAACGAGTACCCGCAATTTGGTGGAAACTTCGAAGTCATCCACCACTCGGAATACATCAATCAACTCTCCAAAGAAGGTAAAATCGATGTAAAAGTGGCTGATGATGCAAACACTGGAAAGTATACTTACCATGACTCTTGTTACATCGGACGATATAACAACAATTACGATAACCCTCGTGATGTTGTGAAAAAAGTATCCGGTGGAAAAATTGAAGAAGCAGTCGACCATCACTCCAAAGGTCTTTGTTGTGGTGCGGGTGGTGCGCAGTACTGGATGGAAGAACACGTGGATGAATCCAATCCAGAAAGTATGCGAGTCAATAGCAAACGTACAGGACAACTCCTTGATACAGGTGCTACGACCATCGCAACTGCTTGTCCATTCTGTATCACTATGATCACAGATGGTGTCAAAGCGGCAGAAAAAATTGATTCCGTAAAAGTAAAAGACATTGCGGAACTAGTCGCCGAAAATATCGACTAACAATTAAAAAAGGGGAACTAGATGAAAAATATCCAATTCCCCTTTTCTGGGTTATTCATAAATCCAAAAAAGTGTAACACTGGTTACTCTTTTTTGGATTTTTTATTTCTAAGTAATTGTTCAAAACTTTCGTTTATCATTCATCCCTTATTCATCCTAACTTTTCTTTTTCCACTCTCCCAAACATTTGCCGAATCTAAAAAACAAATCATACAACCGAATCCAGATGATGGGATTACAATCGTAGTAGAAAAAGGACAAACATTAAGTATCATCTCCAAAACCTATTTGGATGATCCAAGGAAATGGAAAGAACTTCTCAAATCCAACCAAATTGATAATCCAAACTTAATCATTCCCGGAATGAAGTTATGGATCCCTAAAAGTTTGGGAAAAAAACCACTTGCCGACTTACAACGGTTTACTGGTACGACAGAGGTATTAAAAATCTCACAAAAACAAAATGATTGGGCTAAAGCAAAAAATGGAGAAGGACTTTATGCAAAGGATGAAGTGAGAACTCTCAAGGAATCGGAAGCACAGTTTGTTTTTTTATCTGGATCTCGGTTTGAAATCACAGAAAATAGCCATGTCATTATGGAACGTGGAAAATCAGATACCGAACCTGATGAAATTTTTTTAAAGCAAGGAAGAATTCGTTCTCTGATTCCAAAATCCTCTGCTCCCAACCAAAAGATGTTTTTACTCAAAACGGAATCTGCTGAATCTGTTGTCAAAGGTACTGATTTTTTAACAGAAGTGGATGCAAATGGAAATACCACTCTCAGTTGTTATGAAGGAAGTGTTGCTGTAACGGCAGAAAAAGTTACAGTTCTCGTTAACACTGGGTATGCAACCTTTGTTGAAAAGGGAAAACCACCTTTAAAACCATTCCAAGTTCCCAATCCTCCTATTCCCGAAAACAAATGAATTTCTGTTTATTCAGGTACAATCCTTTACGAATACGTGCTCTATTATTCTTAATCAGCTTCACATGCCACTTTCCGTTACACGCAAAACAAATTCAATTCTCTCTGGTTCCAGATCGTGAAGACATCATTCAATATGAAATTGAACTTTGGAAATCCGATGAACTGGGAGAAGAAATTCCCTTTCGAGTTTTGGCAAATCCAGGTCCTATTAACTTATTCATTCCAGATGGGTATGAATTCTTTCGAATCCGAGCCGTTGCCAAACGGAAAGTGAGAGGGTTTTGGACCGAGTTGTACCAGGTGGCTTTGTTTGGTAAAAAACCAAAACCCGTTGCCAAGCCAGTCGAAAAAATTCAAGTGAAAACAGATGTTCTCGTACCCATTCCGACAAAGGAAGGAAAACCTGAGTTATTTCTCACAACCAATCAAATTACAATCGTTCCAACTTTAGCCGAAAAAAAGATTCGTATCCAGTACAGAATCAATGGTAGCCCTTGGCAAACGACTACATCTCCTCTCTTACGTTTTTCAAAAGATGGTAATTACCGTTTGGAATACAAGGTCACCAATGAACTAGGTGTTTCCGATGGGATGCAAGTGTGGGAATTTAAGGTGGATACAAGACCACCCGTGACTTCAATTTCCTTTTTAAGTCCATCATTCCAAAAAAATGGAACCACATTTATTTCTCCTAAAAACGGATTGTTACTCCGTTCTTCTGATGAAGGGTCAGGACTTTCCAACATTCGGTACAGAACCTCATGCGGTGATGAACAAGTTTCCGAATACCAGATATGGTTAGAGACCTCTTGGAAGGAGATACTCTCTGGCTGTGAAAAAAACATCCGATTAGAAATCAGTGCTGTCGACCGATTAGGGAATGAAGAAGTCCCAAAACAAATATTCATTCAGAGTCTAAAAAAGGCCGAGTAAATGGAAAATCTCCACAATCGGATGCGGAGTATCGTTTCTAATTTTGTTTATGTCATCCGATCTTTATCCTTTGTTAAGCTCTTTTTTTCACTAGTTTTGTTCATCTTACTTCCTTATGCTTTACTCATTGGAAGGATGATTTATGTAGAATACAAAGAAGCATTGGATTGGAACCAAAGGTTCCAGTTAATTCGCATTCAACTGTTAGCAATCGACATCGAAAATCAAATTCGAAACCAGATTCAAAATGAATTTTCGAAACCAACAGGAGATTTAATCCCAATCAAAAATCCAACGGATTTAAATCAGTATTGTTCAAATGATTTATCCAGAATCCAGAAAAAATCTTCCATCCAATTCATTTCTTGTAATCATTCAGATACAGTTGCTTCTTATATTTTAATTACCGATGAAAAAGGAATGTATCTTTATCCGACGGTATTCATGGAAGAAGCATTACTCGACTCATCCTTTAGTGATCCGAATGAAGGTTTGTTTTTATTAAATCAAAATGGTGATTTTGGAATCTCTGGATTTATTGAAGATAATTTTCTGGTTTCGGAAGAATGGAAAGAAAAATCTAAATCCTCCTTACAATCAAATTCCAATTTACCAACTTTGAAAGAAATTGAAAAAGATGATTTAGGTTTTTTTCTAGTAGGTGTTCCTCTTTATGGACTTCCCATCCACCTTTTTGTTGTAAGTCCTATAAACCTAGTATTACAACCAATTATCTCCTCATTAAAAACAAATATTACAACACTCATTGGTATTTTATTCTTCACATTTCTTTTTTCTATCTTCATTTCGCTAAGGGAAATTGAATCCAAACAAAAACTAAAGTTGATATTAAATGAATACCCACATGCAGCGATTCTTTTTGATTCCTTGGGAAATGTCTTACTTGAAAATCCATTCATAGAAGAAAAACTACAAGTATCAGATGTTTATATTTACCAAGAACCTTTGGCAAAATGGTTAAAAACAGAAGTATCTGAATTTTTAAGAGAAATCAAAGAACAAAATGATCACACACAAGAATTACGAAAAGAGGAATTGGAAGTCTTTATCAGTGATGGATCTACCATACTTCTAGAAATCACCTACCAAATTTGGTTCTTAGAACAAAATAATCAATTTGCAAGTGGTGCATTAATACTCATACAAAATATAACAAAAAAAAGATTAGAATTCGAAAGAGAGATGGAATATGCAAAGGATTTGCAAAAAAAATACCTGCCATCTCGAATTCATATCTTTCCCAAATTAGATTATGAGATTCTTTACAGACCTCTTATCCAAGTCGGTGGTGATTATTATGATTATATAAACTTAGGAGACAATCGATATATTTTTGCCTTAGGAGATGTGATTGGACATGGCGTGAAAGCAGCCATGATGATGACAGTACTCAAAGTATTATTTCACCAAATTGCAAAAACAGAAACAGATCCAAAAAATATATTATTAAAGATGAATGAAGGGGTAAGCACTCATTTCCCTGATCCTTACGCATTTGTTCCTTTTTTGTTTTTACTCTTTGATTTGGATTTAAATAAAGTCTATTATGGAAATGCAGGCCACCCAGGAATGCTCCATTATTCCAATGGAAATTTCCATTGTTATGAAAAACTGAATCCTATGTTCGGGATGATACCAAAACTGAATCCCAAAATATTGGAATTTCCCATCACTACAAAGGACCGATTTTATTTATTCACTGATGGTTTAAAAGACGTGGAAAACAAAAGTCAGGAAAAATTATGGGAAACGGAATTACTCAAATTTTTTTCACAAATGACAAGTAATCACATGTCACTCGTCAAACAAGAATTAGATTTCAAAATTCGATCTTACTCAGAAGGGAAAGAATTATTAGATGATATCACTTGGATTGGTATTGATATCATCTAATTAATATTCAAGTGGTGGATTGTCTAATAACTCAATTCCTTCATTATTTTTGTGGAAATAATTCATATCCCATTCGGTATCAAACAATAAAGCCATATTCCCGAATAAATCTTCAACCAAATTTGCATTTGATGGAATTTTAGTTCGGTCTTCTTTTTTTACCCAACGAGAAATTCCATAAGGAAGGACATTGATAGATGTATCCGCCCCATATTCATCCTTTAACCTTCTTTGAAAAACTTCAAATTGCAACTTTCCCATAGCACCAATAATAGGTACACCGCCACCTATCGTTCGTGATGTGAAAAGATGCAAAATTCCTTCTTCTGCTAATTGGTCCAATCCCTTTTTGAAAGACTTTAATTGTAATGTATCTTTACAGGATATGGTTGCAAAGAGTTCTGGAGCAAAACTAGGAAGAGGTCTAAGTGGTGGCGTATTGCCAGTCGAGAGTACGTCACCAATTTTATAGGTTCCTGGGTTTACGAGACCAATGATGTCACCCGGGTATGCCAAATCGACAGTGTTCCTATCTTGTCCAAAAAATGCAAAACTAGAGGACAATTTCACTGGTTTGTCTAAACGATTGTGGTTTACGTTGAGTCCGCGTTCAAAAACACCAGAACAAATACGTAAAAAAGCAATTCGGTCCCGGTGCGCCTTATTCATGTTTGCTTGTACTTTAAATACAAAAGCACTGAATGGAGAATTCACGGGATCTAAGTAATTACCATCCCGAAGTGGGATATGGTCAGGTCCGGGTGCGAGTTCTAAAAATTTATTTAAGAATAACTCAATCCCAAAATTGTTCACTGCAGAACCAAAATACACGGGAGTTTCTTTTCCCAGTAAAAAGGAATTTTTGTCCACTTGGCCAATGCCATTTTCTACCAGGTCAATTTGTTCACGGAAAGCTTTTACAATTTCCTCATCGAATTGTTCGTCGAGGCTAGGATCATTGGGTCCAGCCATCCGAAATCCGGCCTTTTGTTTTCCACCTGGAGTTCGATCAAAAAGATACAATTGTGCATCCCTCAAATCATAAACTCCCTTAAAATCAAAACCTGTACCGAGTGGCCATACATCGGGAACTGCCTTAATTTCTAGAACCTTTTCAATCTCATCCAAAAGAGCATAAAGATCCTTTGTGGGTCTGTCCATTTTGTTGATGAAGGTGATGATGGGAATGCCTCGGTCTCGGCAAACTCGGAATAATTTAATGGTTTGTGGTTCGACCCCTTTTCCGGCATCTAACACCATTACAGCGGTATCGGCTGCCATTAACGTTCTGTAGGTATCCTCCGAAAAATCTTCGTGGCCAGGGGTGTCTAATAAATTGAGAATGTGACCTTTGTATTCAAATTGTAAGGCGGCAGAGGTGATGGAAATCCCCCTTTCTTTCTCCATTGCCATCCAGTCGGAGGTGGCAGATTTTCCTTCCTTTTTTGCTTTCACAGCCCCTGCAAGTTGGATAGCACCTCCGTAGAGCAGTAATTTCTCGGTGAGTGTTGTTTTTCCCGCGTCGGGATGGGCAATGATTGCGAAGGTTTTCCGTCGATTGACTTCTTTTTCGATGGTATCAGGGGACATAATGACTATTCCATGTTGTCGAATTTGGTGAATCTGTCGAGAATAAAGAATGATTGCTTTGCCCTTTCTCTGAGGAAGGGGTTGACTACAATATTATGTCCCATTATAATGGGGGACAGAGGGGAAGTTTTTTGCGAAAGTTTGTATCCATCATCTTTCTTTTGGTCTGCACCCAAATCTTTCCTCTAGACTTTCCCAATTTTTCCCTGGGGGAAGAGAATGCCAAGGAAGAATTCAAACGTGGGCTCACCTATAAAAATTTAAGAGAATATTCCGCAGCGAAAGAACGATTCCAAAAAGCGGTGAATTTAAAAAAGGATTTCCACCTTGCTCGTTTAGAATTGGCAAATAACTACTACTTGTTAGGTGAATGGGAAGAAGCCTTAGATGAATTAGAAATTTTAGCTACCAAAGCAAAAAATGACCTGCTTATAACAAATAAAATTGAGACTCTCCGCTTAGCGATCGCAGGTGGTGTCACAGAAAAAGAAAAAATCTACTTTAAAACTATAGAAGGTGATTCCATTCGTGGGTATCGTTTTCGAAATCCAGTTGATATCACATTTGATGAAGATGGAAACTTTTATGTAGCAGGCTTTGATACTTCCAATGTGGTTAAATTTAATGCACAAGGAACACCCATCTCCAATTGGAGAGGTGGAATCACAAGAAAACTCGAAAGACCAGTTTCACTCGTTTACCAAAACCAAAAAGTTTATATCGCTGATTTTGTTAGAGATGAAGTTTTAGTTTTTGACTTGAATGGAAGTTATTTGGCAACTATTGGTGGACCTGGAAAAAATCCAGGCCAATTCCGGGGACCCTCTTCCATTTGTTTTGATCCATTAGGGAATTTATATGTAGCTGATTCTGGAAACGGTCGAATCCAAAAGTTTAATCAGAATGGACAATTTGTATTAGAAATCCTTGGAATTGGAAATTCCAAACTTGTGAATCCTTCTGGGATTACAATTGAGAATCAAAAAATCTATGTAGTCGATAAAGATAAACTAAAAGTTTTTGTGTTTGATGGTGATGGCAATACCATTGAAACCATTTCCAAATCAGAATGGAAAAAACCGCGAAATATCCGAATTTTAGATAACCAAATTTTTCTAACGGATGAGTTAACAGGGATTTGGAACTATTCGATGTTAAATGGAGATTGGAGACAACTTCCAAAATTCAGAGATAAAAATGGTGTTTATCGAGTATTATACCGGCCTTTTGCTACAAATATGGATTCTACAGGAAGTATGTATTTTGTAGATTTTGGAAAACATAGAATTGATATTTTTTCGCATAAGAACAATTTACTTTCAAATCTTGACCTAAAAATCGAATCAATTGATACGTCGGACTTCCCCAATATTCATATTTACACTCGCGTTAAAAATAGAGGGGGTAAAGAATTAGTTGGGATTGATCGTTTGAGTTTTCGAATCTTCGAAAACGACAATATGACCCCACTCTTCTCTTTAGCGAACAAAAACAAAATTAACGAAAAATTGAACATTGCGATTGTTTATGAAAATAGCGAAAGTTTGAAAAAAGGAAAAACAAATTTAGAAGATGGTTTATTCCCTCTTTTTCGGTCCTTACATGATACAGACCATATAACACTTTATCGTGCTGGAAAAGATAGCCAATTGATTTTACCAGATACAGTATCACTCAGAGACATTCTTGCTAAAATCCGAGATAGCCAAGCAGAAGAAAAATACAATTTTGGCAAAGCAAGTATTGCCGCCTTAAAAAAACTATCAATGGAAACGGGACCAAAAATCCTCGTGTATTTGGTTTCAAAAGAAGCAAAAGAAGATAGTTTTTTACAATACCAAAAATCAAGAATCGTATCTTATGCTAAAGCACATTCCATTCCGATTTATGTATTAACAACAAATTCCAATCCATCGTATGAAGAATCTTGGTCTGATTTAACAGGTCCAAGTAATGGAAAGTATATCTATTTGGATGGTGAAGGGGAAGAAAGAGATTTATACAAGCTCTTTAGATCTCATTTAGATTACCGTTATATTCTTTCCTATAAAACAGATACAAATCCTGAACTCATCAATCGATATATCAAAATAGGCATTGGTGTAGATCATAGAGGCGTAAAAGGAAGGGACGAAGGAGGTTATTTTGTTCCAGAACCTCGATAAACATACCAAAAAATACAGTGTACTTGGGATACTATTTTTTTTCACACAATTTGTTTTTGCTGAACCGAGTGCATTAGATGACATTGCAGAAGCCAAAAATTTCCAATCAAACAATAATTGCAGAAAAGCCATTCCCTTATACCAATCTGCGTTACAAAAAAACAGAAATTCCATCGATGCTAAGTTAGGAATCGCTGATTGTAGTTTTGTATTAGGATCCTACAAAGAAAGCAAAAAGTTTTACTTAGAAATTTTACAAAGAGATTCCAAATACATACCAGCAGTCACAGGTTTGTCTGAAATCTATTTAATGGATGGTGAGTTTAAGTCGGTTTATGATTTAATCCAACCCCTACTCACTGAATTTCCAAATCACACTAGCTTAAGGATCACAGAAGCAAAATCACTTTTAAAACAAGGTAAAACGGATTCAGCTCTTTACAAAATAAAATCTTTATCTGATAAATTAGGAGAACCTTCTGATTTATTGAGAATGTTAGCTGAGTTGTATTTTTCAAAAAAACAATTTGAAAATGCCTTGGACACAATTGATTCTTATACAAAAAAAGAGCCAAACGATCCATCCGGTTTCTCCTTCAAAGCTAAAGTTCTTTTGTATGAAAATTACTTCCAACCAAGGGCTTTGGTTTCCGTATTACCCAGTGTAAAAGAAACGCTCGAAAATGCTTTGAATTTAGATGATAAAAACGAAGAAGCTAGATTCTATTTTGTATATCATGATTTGATTTTAGCTAATGCAAATAATGACAAAGACTTAAAAACAAAAGCTTTTAAACGAATTTATGAACTAGCACGAGAGTTCCCAGAAAACCAACTCTATCATAGCATTGAAGCGAATCTTGCATGGGAATTGGGTGAAACTAAATTTGCTTCATACCATTACAGAAGAGCATTAGCACTCGATGATCTAGATGAAATATTACGTTTTGAAGCAGAAGAGTATGTTATTTCTTCCGAAAAGGAAGAATCCAAACTACGACGAGAGTTGGGGGATTACCGAAGGGATCGTTATTATGCTGAAAAACATTCCTTATACCATAAGAGTAGTTTATTCCATTTATTTAGAGCTAGGGACTTAAGCGCTCAAACACCAGTAGTCAGAAAAGAACTTTTAGATTTTTATAATTTATCAGGTGATTCTGTTAAATATATAAATCTATTATTACGCTTGCGAGAAGAAGATCCAAATTCTTTTAAATTACAAAATAAACTGGAATTTGTGATTAAAAATCTAAAGGATTCGATCGAATTTAAGGAAGGATACATTCAAATTGATCCAAATTCTGTTTCCGATTTATCGGTTAGGTTTAGTCCAGAAGTTTATGTTTTTGATTTAGAATCGGTAAGTCCTTTTCCTTATCATCTCCAAGCTGGACGTTTGTTTGCAGAAGTTTTAAGATACCAATTAAAAAACATGTTATCAGTAAGAGTGGTTGAGGGAAGTGAATTTAAGTCCATTCGTAATTTATTAAAAGAATCCAGTTATCATCCTTTTTCTCAAACAATACCTTTTTCGATCGATAACTTACATCACTTGGATTCCAAAAGACGAAATGCAACTAAAATTCGTTATGTGGTCCATGGAAAATACCAAATTGAAAATGGTGATATTAAATTTGATATTTCTATCTATGACAGAGATCAATTAAAAGATATCGCCAATTGGAAAACAAACCAAAGAGGACGCGATAGTTTGCCAACCATCGTACATCGAATTGCGGAAAGAATTAAATCGACTCTGCCAATCGAAGGTAAAATTCTTAAGGTAAAAAAAGACGAAGTTATCGTATCTCTTGGTAAGGATGATGGATTAAAATTGGATTCGAAACCAGTTTTCCAAAGAAGAGGAAAAACTCTTTTTGAAGGCGAAATCATTTCTTTAGGAAAATCGATTTCAAACATCAAACCGAAACAACGTGGATGGGAAAAAGAATTAGCTACTGGGGACGATGTGGTTCTAAAAACGGACTAGGATAAAAAGACGAAAAAAAGGTTAATAAAACATCCGAAATCCGTTCTTCTTTGGCATCATCTAAAGATTTAATTTCCAATTGGCAAATGTTTCCATCCATAAAAACAGAATCCACTTGTTCTGATAGAAAACAACTTTTTAATACAGGCACTAACTGATCGTAATCCTTTCGATCCAAATAAACTTTCCCATTGGTAAATTGATAATTGGATACAATTTTATGGATTGTATCTTTGGGAGTATTTTGCCAATTCAACTCTACATTTGGATGGTAATATATATTTCCGTTTTCGATAGAAAATTCGCCGTGATGTAATCTTTCTTTGGAATCTTCATTGGCAAAACGAATCCAATTTGAATCCGTCACTAAACGATCAGAAAAACTCACTTGCACTTCGCCCAATCCGCTTTGGATTCGAACCATTTGTACCAATAACACTTGCTCCCTTTGTTGCCTTTTTGACTCTTCCTTAATCCTTTCGATTACTTCTGAGTGTAATTTGGGCACCGAATGTTTCTTTTTCTTAAAAAACAAAGTCATAATGGAATGAATTACCTTCTAAAGAGTATGGATACATTTATTTACCAATCAAAATTCCAAGTGCCGATTGAAAGGTTATTCCAATTCCATGAAGATCCAATCGGTTTTGAAACATTAATGAAGGCAAATCGAGGGATCCAGGTGATCCAAAAACCTAGATCTTTACATGTCGGTGAAACAGCCATTTTAAAGGTCCCAATCCTGCCTTTTCTCTACACCCAATGGATCGCAAAACATACTAAATACGAGAAAAATTCCCTTTTCCAAGATTCCCAAGAAAAAGGACCATTTTTAAAGTTTATACATACACATCGGTTTATCAAAGTGAATGAAAAAGAATCCATATTATCGGATGAGATTGATATCAATTTTTACCTCTGGCCCATTTCCAAATACTTTTTATACCCAATGTTGTATTTTATGTTCAAAAAACGCCACAAACTCACAGCTGATTATTTCACGGTAAAAGCAAATTTAATTTTTAGCGGGTATTCTCGAACCGTAATCAATTAGTTGCCGATTGTATTCTTTTTCCATCAGTGGAGAAGAGATCAAAAAATCCGCACTTGATCGATTGCATGCCATTGGAATATTATATAATACTGCAATACGTAATAAAGCTTTCACATCTGGATCATGTGGTTGTGCAGAAAGTGGATCCCAAAAAAACACCATAAAATCAATTGAATCTTCTACGATTTTTGCACCAATTTGTTGGTCTCCACCAAGTGGACCCGAAATGAAACGAAAAACAGGCAAACCAATTTGTTCGTGGATCAATTTTCCTGTTGTTCCTGTTGCTGAAAGATGGTGTTTACTCAATGTTCCCCGGTTAAATTTTACCCAATCAAGTAAATCTTCTTTTCGATTGTCATGTGCGATGAGAACGATCTTTTTCGTTGTTTCCATTTTTCTCTGAATTAGTACCATAAAGTGATAGTTCTTGCCAATATCCTGGATTCAAGGAAAGTTTCCCTGAAATGGTAAACCATCGCCGATTTTTTTGGGTCCTCCTCCTCCTTTCCTTCCAGATTCCACTGGGAGCTACTGATCCAAATCAAACGGGCGAAACAAGGGTAGAATCCATTCTCCCTACCCGACCAGAATCAGGTTCACCTTGGGGTGATTCTACCCAAGCCATTGGAACCATACCTGTTCTCGACTTTGTCGATGAAAAAAACTCTCAAAAACGATGGTCGGATGCAAACAAAGAATACTCACTTGCTTTGGATGGTTTTGAAACTGGAAAAAAGGGAATCGATAAAAGGAGAGAGGATTTTAAAAAAGAAGTTTTTTACGAAGATCGTTACGAATGGCAGAAAGTAACACGAAAAGAAAACAAGGAAAAAGAATTCCAAAAACAACTCTATGAACTCAGGACCCAAACGACACTTCGCCTTGTAAAAGCGATGAATTTGTTGGATAAAATTGAAAATCCAAAGGTGAAAGAAAGTGCTTCGTATATCGATTTAAAATCTGGAATTTATAGAGAGTACATCAAACACCAAGAGTCCTTTAAAAACTACTTACAGGTCATAGACTTTACAACTCGTTATATTGAAATCTCATCCAAAAATGAAATGGAAGCAGAACCCCACAGACTTCTTGCTCTTTCCTATGAGAAAATGGAACAAACAGCCTTTCGTTCCAAGAACCAAGAACTCTATTATGAATTCAAAGAATTAAAGAAAAAACACTTATTAAGATTTGCAGAATTGCATTATGGCCGCGAATCAAAGGAATACGCGGCGATAGAGGAAAAAGTCGGAAAGGATTTTTGAATTATAACATCCCAAGTTTTTTCTTTAGTGCTCTATTTTCTTCCACAAGTTCTTTGATTTCTTGTTCCGTATACTCAAACAATCGATCTTGTGCTCGTAAAATTTTATCCAAATTCATTTCTTCGATTCGCGAATAATTTAATACTTCTTCCGTTGCTTTCTGTAATTCAAGGGCTTGTTTGAGTTCCTTTTCCCGAAGTTCATCCAATTGTTGGATAGCTTTGACCCTTTGGTGTAACTCAATGAGTTCTTGGTTCTTCATATCATTCACACGTTCTAGTGCAGAATTAATCCCAGCTTGTGAACGTTTTACAAGTTCCTCATACTTTAGGATCGAACGCAAAGCTTCATTTTCTTTTTTTGATTCTTCGTATTCTTGGTGTGCTAAAGAAAATACACCTTCAAAAAAACCCACGTTTTCTAAACATGAATTTCCAATATCTAATGCAGCTGCCTTGTAAGATTCTGATTGGATGGTTCGGTCCAAAATCATTCTCAGTTCCCGCACATGTAGAGGGTTTTCTAAGACCAGGTATTTGGGTTGGGATTGTACCATTTCTTGGATTTGGTTTACACCATCTTCGGAAGAAACTAAGATCAAAGAAACAAAAGGACTCATTTCAAATGTGGATTTGATTTTTGGTAGAATCTCATTCCATTCTTTGAACGTCACTTGGATAAAAAGGATATGAATATCGTTTGGTGTGATTGTGATTTGATCCAATTCCGACAAACCAATTTGGTTCACTTGGATTTTGATTTTTGAATGTTTCCAAAGCTCTACGGGAAACGGACGGCCCTGGGAAAGATTCCAAATATAAGAAGTTTTCAAACCCGATCTCCTAAATGACAACTACTCTCTATGGGACCGTAGACAGGGGAATTTTCTAGCAAATTTTCTATTATTTCTTCCTTGCGAAGCGATTTTTTAACATTTCCCATGTTTCATCCCACTTGTCTTTCCAGCGAAAATAAAAACCAAACTTGTTTCGGATAGACTCTGGTAATTTTGCATCTGTCCTTGAAATCATGATATAAATCGAAAGGGTTGCAATCACGATATTGGCAGACCAAGGCCCCACCCAATCCGGAACGTTTTCTTTGTAAGAAATCCCAGAACCAAAGATAAAAAATGTATAGTAAATGAGTAAAAAAACAACTGCCAGAGTAAAACTCATACCCTTTCCAGATCGTTTGACAACAAGACCCAGGGGAAAGGATAAGAAGAAAAAAATCTGACACGAGAGTGGAGTTGCAAACCGTTTATGGATTTCCACATTAAAACCAGTGAGGGTTTTTTTGGATTCATTTAGAAGTTCAGACAACTGTGTAAACAAGGCAAATTTTTGTGCCATTTCTTCTTGGTTCCCTGAATTTGCACCCATGATGATTTCATATTTGAATTGTTCCACCATTTGTTTAAGCCCACCAACACCTTTGATAGACAAACCATATTCTTTTAAAATTTCCAAACCAGGAATATTTTCCAATCCTTCCGATTCTATAGCATTTCTGATCTCGATTAACATTGGTAAGGAGAACGTATCTGGTTTTACATTGATACTCAATGTTTTTGTATCTTTTTTTGCTGGTGTGTTGTAATCCATTTCCCCATTCATGAAATTGGTGACACCAATCGCATTGGTTTCAGGATCCCATTCAATCACATAACCTTTTCTCAATCGAACTGACTTTTCGTATTCACCAACTGAGTTCTTCTTTTCAACTAGTAAACCCTCTTTGGCATTGATGATTTGTAACATTTTTGACCCACCCATTGGGACAGCCAAATTGTTCACCATAATATAATCCGTTCCACTAGCAGAAATTGCCCATTCTCGAATTTGGACATTACTTAGGTTACCATCTTCATCCACACCACCAGAATACATGGTACGACCTTTCTCTGAGAAAAAATCCTGTGTTTTATCCCCAGAGAATTGACCCGGTTGGATCGCAAGTAAAGGATTATAGGAAGCTATCCAATTATCAAAATCTTTCATCTTACGAGTGTTCTCTGGTCCTAAATAAAAATTTAGATACCCTACAAGAAGTGTCATAAGAAAGCCAAATACTAAAAAATTACTGTAGATATAGGGAAACGAAACCCCAGAAGCTCTCATCGCAGTGATTTCGGAATCACCAGACAACCGACCAGCCGCCATGATTCCAGACATCAAACAAGCCATGGGAATGGTCATGGGAAGAGTATTCCCAAAAACATAACCCATATAATCCAATAAACGGAAAAAATCGACCCCCTTTCCAACAAAAAGTCCAATCATCTTTTGGATGGCAACTGCCATATAGATCATTGTAAAAAAAGAAAGAGCAACCAAAAACGGACTTAATATCTCTTTCAGAATGTAAATCCTTAAAATGGAAGGTTTGAAACGTTTCCACTTTCCTAACCTATCCGTATCCACCATAAAATCTGGTGGTAAATCGTCTTTGGAATGAACCCTAACGGTTCTTAAATCAACAGGTTTAGACAATCAATTTCCCTTTGAGAGTAGCACTTGTTGCTTGTTCAATGAGTACGGTTACCGTTTTTCCAATCCAATCTGATAAGTCTTGAGACATTCCTTCAGGAATCGGGAAAACAACCATCCGACCACAATGTGATCTTCCGCATAACTCTTGTTTTGATTTTTTTGAAGTATTCTCCACCAAAATGGAAAATTCTTTTCCAATTTTTGTTAGATTTTTCTCTAAAGATATTTTTGTTTGGAGTTCAACGAGTTCGATTAGTCTTTTACTCTTAACTTCCTCAGGAACATCGTCAATAAACTTACGTTTTGCGATAGTTCCCTCTCGTTCGGAATACTTAAACATATAAGACATGTCAAATTTGACTTGTTTTACAACTTCTAATGTTTCTTGGAATTCCTCGTCTGTTTCTCCTGGAAATCCTACGATGATGTCGGATGTAATTCCAATATCTGGAATCACCGCTTGGATTTTTTGAACCAAATCCAAATATTCTTCCTTCGTATAACTACGTTTCATATCGCGGAGTACTTTGGAACTTCCTGCTTGTAGTGGCATATGGATTTGAGAAGAAAATCTTTCCTCCCTAGCCATGAGTGAAATGAGATGATCAGGAAAATCTTTGGGATGAGGGCTTGTAAACCGAACTCGCTCGATACTAGTTTGTTTTAGAATTTCTTCTACAAGGGCACAAAAATCAAAATTCTCATAGGAATAACTATTTACATTTTGTCCAAGAAGTGTGACTTGTTTGACACCCATCGTTTCCAACTGTTTGATCTCATGGATGATGGACTGCGGTTCACGGCTCCTTTCTCTTCCTCTCGTGTAAGGGACAACACAAAATGTACAAAAATTATTACATCCACGCATGATGGTAACAAATGCTTGGATACCATTGACAACTTTTGGCTCTAATTCATCATACGTTTCTGTCCTGGATAACCTTGTGAGTTGGACATCCTTTTCTCCCTTACGAATGTTTTGAATGAGTTCTGGTAACGTACGGTAATTATCTGGACCCACAATCAAATCGAGGGGCAATTCTTGGTTGAATAAGTCTTCTCCTAAATTCTGTGCCATACAGCCCAAAACACCGATGACCAAATTTGGATTCTTTTTCTTGAGGTAACCAAGGGATTGGAGTCGTCCATAAATCTTGGCGTGTGCATTTTCTCGGACGGCACACGTATTCAAAAATATAATATCACTGTCTTCCACTGAATTTGTGGTTTCGTAATGTTCCTTACGGAATAGTTCCTTTACTATGCCTGAATCGTATTCGTTCATTTGGCAGCCGTAAGTTTCCACATAGACCTTTCCCAGTTGGAGGGAGGGAATACTGTCTAAGCTTTCTGTCAAGGTAGGGTTCATAATGATATGTTTTCCCAAGAAAATTCCTTGTAAAGCAAAGAAGAATGGATAGGAAGGGGTATATGCCGAACACAAAACGGGAGACTTTTTATGAAATTTTAGGAATTTCTAGAGATTTTCCTACAAGTGGCATCGAAGCTGTTTACCTTCGTGAATTACTCTTTTGGGAACAACTTGAAAAGGCAAGGAGTCCAGAGGCAAAAGAAAAAATTTTGGAACTAACAAGGGCCTATATGACTTTAAGTGATCCTAACAAAAGAGAAGTCTATGATTCAGATTTGGATTTTGAATTTGTATTACTCGATGGAAAAGCAAAAGACCCAGAAATGGAAGAGGCTTACGACATATACCGCTTGGGTCATAAAAAATCCTACCAAGAAATTCTCAGCGAGTTTTCAAAATTCAAAGGTGAGATGGGAGATACTTTATGGGTATTAAAAAAGACAACCATCTATCTTGTGATCAACCTGTTATTGTATTCAGGAATTGTTTTATTCCAATCGTTACTCCACCAAAATGAAGGGGAATCACCAAAAGAAAATGACTTTCTCTTTAATCTGCTTTCCTTTCTATTTTTGGGATTCAGCGGTTTTGGATACCTACTCTTCCGATTTTTTTACATACCAAAACAATTAAAAAAAAGAAAAGAATCTCGCCTTTAACGAATTGACTTCGGAAATAAAATGGGAAGTAAATTCGGAAAACATGCACCACTCAAATGGAGCGAATCGACAAAATCTTTACATTTCCAATTTGGATCTTCATTTGGATCGATCACAATAAATTTGGAATTTGGTGAATGTGAGATAACTTCCACTTCTTTCCTAACTTCAGCATTAAAACGATCGAGTAAACCATCTGTTTTCATCCTTCGTCGTAGAGGTTCTGAAACAGCAGGAAAATAGACAATGACAGGAATTCCTTTTCCTTCTAATAGATGTAACATCTTCTTAAAAAAGAAAATTTGAGTCGGGGCTAAGGAAGAACCTCTTAAGTACTGGTTGTACATTGCTTCCGCATCTCGCTCTAAAAATAAATCCATATTTGCAAATTTAATCTCATTAGGTAAGGCGCCAAACTTGACACGGTTTACCATTTTGATTCTCTCTACATATGCTCGTTTGTGTTCCTTTCCAGTGTAACCATTTGACATACCGGGAACAAAACTGATTTCAATCAGTTTGTTATTGGCCTTAATCGCTGTGGGATCTAAAGGGTATTTATACAATGCAAATAATTTTTTTAGAAAATATACTTCTGCTTCATCAAGCGAAAATCCATTTGTTTGAGTGGACCATGGATCACTTGTTTTTGTTCTAAAAAAATCCAAATGTTTGAGTACATAAAGATTATCATATGATCCATTTAAGGAATAGTCGATAGCGGATTTAGAAAATAAAAGAGGATCCACTTCTAACAAAACATATCGGATTGGTAAGTTTGTTGTTAGCACTCGTTCCAACCAATATGCTTGGAAACTTGGGGGACCAAAGGGAGCAGCAAAATTAAAAGAATTTGTATTCGGAAAAAATTCTTCCACCATTTCGGAATCAAATTCACCAGAACGAGAACTTCCTAAAATAAGACCTATCTGTTTCCCTGGATTTTTCTTTGATTCCTCAAGCATCACTTCAAAAAGATCTTCTTTTAGTTCGTAAAACTTACGTTCAATTTTTTTCCAACTATAAGTGTTTTCAACAATTACAGGTAGGAAAAAAAGTTTATCAAACAAAAACAGTGAAAATGCGAGAAGAAGTGGATACAAAACAATTGGAAATTTATTTTTCATATTAAAATTGGAAGTATATAAACTCCGTACCTCCAGGTGCTAAATAACCCAACAAAACTGTCACAACAAAAGAAAACAAAAATAAAAACAAAAGACTAAACTTCGTTGTCCATGATTCTCTTGGAAAACTAGGTTTTGTTTGTAAGTAGTTTAATAGGAATGTTAACAATATAGAATAAAGAATTTTTTCTAACTGACCAATTCTTTCTCCTGGTGCATTCACAAAGGAACGCCACAACATCGACACTGCATTCTTGACTGTAGGTGCGTTAAAAAACGGAATTGTGATTACAAAAAACAGAAAGGTATAAAAGATCCCTATCCATTTTTTCCATAGAACCACAGTTTCTTTCTTTGGTTGATTGAGAATCATTTCTACCTTTCGTTCGATGCTAAGCATGAGTCCATGTAAAAATCCCCAAATGATAAATGTAAAATTGGCGCCATGCCAAAATCCAGCTAATGTAAACGTAAGGATAAGGTTAAAATACCCTCTCCCTTCTGTTACGCGTGAACCACCTAGCGGAAAATAAATATAATCCTTAATCCATGTAGCAAGCGTCATATGCCAACGTGTCCACAATTCACGAACGGATGCTGACAAATAAGGTGCATGAAAGTTTTCAGGTAAATTGATCCCTAATAATTTTCCTAAACCACGAGCAAGGTCCGTATACCCGCTAAAGTCACAAAAAACACGTGCTGCATATCCAAACATTGCGAGTGCATTGGATACCCCATCATATGAATCTGGGTTTTGGAAAATAGGCTCAATGATGGGAGATAAATTATCAGCAATCACTACCTTTTTCAATAATCCAAGAAAAACTAAGTAATATCCTTCCAATAATTGTTCTTTTTTAGCATTCCAAACTTCTAATTGGTAAAAAAATTCTCCATGCCTTACGATCGGTCCTGCAACCAATTGGGGAAAAAAGAAGATAAATAATCCAAATTGCAAAAAACTTGGATTCTCATCTGCATTCCCTCGTTTGACATCAATCGTATAGGCAACCATTTGAAAGGTATAAAAACTAATAGCAAGAGGCAAAGTAATGGAATCAAAACCGAATTGGGAATTTAAGAAAACCTGAACAGATTCATTGGAAAACCAAAAACTCCCTGTGATTTGAAACAATAGAGACCATAAAAAGTAAAAATATTTAAAGAGAAATAAGTTTCCAAAATTGATGAATAAGGATATGGGATACCAATAACTGTTTTTATTTTTTAGAATTTGTTTGTTCAACAAATGATTGATCAAAACCAAAGTTAAAAAATGAAATGCAAATGGAATCGACCAAGCTGCATAAAAAACAAAGGATGCCAAAAATAGAAATACAAGTCTAAACTTACCTCGTATAGACCAGTGTAGTGCATACACTACAATAAAAAACAAAAGGAAACTAAGCGATGTAAATTTCATTCTAAGATATCACCAATATTTTCATTTATATTTCCCCATCAACCTGAATCACAAGTCCTTTTAAGTATTCTCCTTCCGGGTGGAAAACAGAATATCCATGGTCAGGGCTTTGGGTTAAGTGGTGTAAAATTCTAACTCTTTTTTTTGCATCCTTTGCTGCTCCAAAAACTATTTTTTTAAATAAATCAAAGGAAATGTGTTGTGAACAAGAAAAGGTAAATATAAGCCCACCATCTTGGATTTTCGAAATAGCTCTCATATTAATGTCTTTGTATCCTCTACTCGCTTGCATTACAGTAGATATGTTTTTCGTGAATGCCGGTGGATCGAGGATGATACAATCATAAAAATCAGGTTCCATTTGTTTTAGAAAATCAAAACAATCATGTTCAATGCTCTTATGTGTCCCGTTTTCAACAGAAGACTCAATTCCATTCAGTCTCAAATTTTTTTCACATATTTCTAATGCTTGTTTTGAAATATCAAGACTGTGAACGGACTTAGCTCCATTTAACAACGCATATACGGAGAAAGCACCTGAATAGGCAAATGTATTCAGTATAGTCCGATTTTTTGCATATTTACCCAGGAGTGCCCGATTTTCTCTTTGGTCTAAAAAAAATCCTGTTTTTTGTCCTTTTTCAATATCGGAAATAAAACGATATCCATTCTCTAGAAAAATACATTCAGAAAGAACCCCTTTTTCGAGAGTAACTTCTTCCCCTTTTTTCGAATCTTGTTTTTCGTGTTTTTCTATAATTGTTTGGTAACCAACTGATTCTAAGAATTGTACGAGTAATGACTTCAATCGAATGACACCGGGGATTTTTAATTGTAGAACAGCAGTATCATTATAGATATCCACAATCATCCCAGGAACACCATCACCCTCAGAGTGAAACAAACGAAATCCATTTGTATCGTTTGGCAATAGCGCAAGCTTCAGATTTAGTATTTGATTCCATTTGGAAATCCAATACGACTCCGACATTCCATCCTTTTCTTTTTCAAAAGAGAACAGTCGAATTCGAATCTGGCTACTGGGATCAAAAAATCCCCAACCTAAAAAGGAACCATTGGAAGATTGCACCTCTACGATATCGCCTGCCTTACAATGTTTCTCAACAAAATCAATGGCACCTGAAAATACCCAAGGATGAAAATTTAATATAGCTTTTTCTTTATTCTTCTTTAAGCGAATGACCATTCTTCATCCAATTGTTTTTACGAAATGTTTTGGGAGTGATTACCCCCGTATAAATATGATAAAAAAGTTACTGATTGTTCTTGTCTTTTCTTTTTCCCAATTGGAATCTAGCCCCCTTTTAGATTTTACCATCCAGAATCATCCCCATTCCATCACAAGCTTGGATTCAAACCAAAACGATCCAAGTTCCCTTTGGTACATGAAGGAAAATGGACTAGAGGAAAGTGAAATTCAAAATCTAACGGAAGAAAATTTTTCCAAGTACGATTGGAAACGAATCAAAGTTCCCGGAAACTTAACCCCTCCCAAAGAGAATGAAAAACAGAAAAGGACTGTGATTTTAGCGAAATGGATCGAGATGGATGTTGATCCTAACATTCAGTATAGTTTTCGTTTGGGGATCATCAATGACCGTGACCGAACTTACTTAAATGGAAAACTTATCGGAAAAACAGGAGAATGGGATTCTCCCTTTCCACAAAATTATGATAAATTAAGGATCTATTCAATTCCTTCCCATTTAATTTTACCAAAAAAGAAGAATCTTTTGTTAATCAAAATCCAATTGTACTTTCAAAATTCAGGAGGGATTGAACAAGACGAAACATTATTGGGTCCGAGTACAAACATCCAAAATCGTTTTTATAAAGATGAATTCATAAAATTAATTTTCTTAACAATTTATATCACAGTGGGAAGTTACTTCTTATTTTTGTTTATTAGAAGGAGAAAAGACAGGGAAAATTTATTCTTTTCACTCTTTTCTTTCTCATTCGTACTTTATAATTTTTTAAGGAACCAATTAAAATATGAATTAGGATTTTCTTTCTTAGAAATGAAAAAATTGGAATACTTAACAATTTTGTTGTTAATTCCATTTATGTACCATTTTTTGCGGACATTATTTGAAGATAAATATGTAATCTTTGCAAAAATTTTAGATGGATTCCAATTACTTGTGTTTTCTTTTTTCTTGTTTTCCAATAACATTGAACACTTCAATTTTGTTCTCTCCAATTTGGTGCAACCAACATGGATCCTCTATGTAATCCTCATTTTTTCCAATTTGATTCGCAATTTGAGAAAAAAAGAAAAAAGGGCAATTTACATTACGATCGGACTTACCATTGTTTTAATAGCAGCTATCATTGATACGGCAACAAACCGAAATTATTGGGTTTTCCCTAGAATCATGGGATATGCATTTTTGTTCTTTAACATCTCACTTGCGATGATACTTGCGAATTCTTTTGTCAAATTAAATGAGGAATTTGAAGACCTAAATAAAAACTTGGAGAAAAAAGTTGAGGATCGAACTGACGCATTAAATGAATCACTCAACCAATTACAAATCTTAAAAGAAAAACAAGATGGTGATTATTTTTTAACATCACTCCTCATCCAACCATTAGCACGAATTGAAAATAAAATCCCTGAACTCAAAATTGAATCCTATACCAACCAAAAGAAAAAGTTTCAATTTAGGGGGAAAAATGGAGAAATTGGTGGAGATATCTGTATCGTTGGTTCGATTCACTTAGAATCAGGAGAATACACTGTTTTTGCGAATGCCGATGCAATGGGAAAATCAATCCAAGGCGCAGGAGGAGCTCTTGTATTAGGTGTTGTATTCCAAGCTGTCTTATCGAGAGCAAAATCCAGTTATACCAAAAGAAGACCACCTGAACTTTGGCTAAAAGATCTTTATGTAGAATTACAATCTGTATTCGCTAGTTTTGATGGTTCCATGTTATCAAGTGTGGTACTCGGCATGGTAGGTAAAAATGGATACATTTACTACATCAATGCTGAACACCCTTGGAGTATTTTATACAGAGATGGTGTGGCTTCCTTTATCGAAACGGAACTCTCAATGCGCAAACTTGGATTTCCAAGAAACAACTCACACTTTCAAATCAAAACATTTTCACTATTGGATGGAGATGTACTTCTCGTTGGTTCCGATGGAAGAGATGATATTGGATTGATGAGTGAAACAGAGAACCGCTATATCAACGAAGATGAAACTTTGATCCTTCGTTTTGTGGAGAGAACAGATGCAAAACTTTTACCACTTGTACAGGAAATAGAAAACAACGGGGAAATCACAGATGACATATCTTTTTTAAGAATTGCTTACCAATCGGAAATTCCAAAACTTTCCATTTCAGAAGAAATTCGTAGAACATTCCTAAATATCCAAACGGATGCCAAAAAAGGAAATTATGAAAATGCACTTTCGGAGTTGATCCCCCTTTTGTCTCAATTTTCGCATCCGAACTTCCATTCATTTGCAGGGAAAATTTACTTCCACCAAAAGAAGTGGATAGAAGCCTTAAACCATCTGAAACTTGCATTCAATGAAAACCAGTCGAAAGAAAATCTATTGTATATGATTGCTAAATCTGAATTCCAATTGGGTAAAATCGAAGATGCCGTTATCTGGTGTGAACGATTATTCTTAAGGAATAAATCTCACAAACAAAACACAAAACTATTTTTTCGGTTACTAGACCTTACTGAAAACTTTGATAAAAAGAGTTTTTACTTAGAATTTCTTAGCCACGAAGGAAATACAATATAACGAATGCCCCTAAAAGAATCCGATACACTCCAAAGGAAATAAAACTCCTTCTACGGATAAAGGCCATAAATAGTCTGATGATAAAATAACAGATAACAAAAGAGATGATACTTCCAAACAATAAAAGACCTATTGTTTCTGAATTTAGAATATGACGATGTTTGTATAGTTTGTACAATCCGGCCAAACTTAAAACAGGGATGGCAAGAAAAAAAGAAAACTCAGCACTATCTTTTTTTGATACACCCAAAGTTCTTGCTGATATGATAGTTGCTGCTGACCTTGATACACCTGGAATCAAAGCAAAACATTGTAAAAAACCGACGATCAATGATTCCTTGAATCCAATTGACTTACCTTGACTTTCATCCAGATGTCTTTTTTCAACAATGACCATGAGAAGTCCACCGACGAACCATGATACACCAAGGATCAATAATAGATCAGGTCTCATTTTAATTTGGTCGAGTTGGGATTTGAAAACAAATCCTAATACTAAAATTGGTAAAATACCAATGAGTAAATTGAGGTAAAATTGGAAACCGGCCTTGTCAGTGGTTTGTCTGAAACCAAACTGAACTGCCATTTTCAAATGGCCCCAAAGTGTTTTATAATACAAAACAACAACAGATAAAATGGCACCAGTTTGTATGAAAATATCATACAGATCTTCAAATGCCTCGTGAGGGACAGTAAGGTTTTGAAACGGGAAAAAATAACTAAATAAAAACAAATGGCCAGTGGATGACACTGGCAAAAATTCCGTGGCAGCTTCTATGATGCCACGTAAAAACGCATTTAAAGTATTATCCATTAAAACTTAGTTATTTGGAGTTTGTGTTGGAGTTGGTTCTTCTACTTTTTTCTTTGGAGCAAGGTATGCATCCAAATCAAATTTTTCATTTCGTTTGATACTAACTTCTTCTTTAATTCTTTCTACTACTAAAGGAAGGTATTCTCTCGTTTGCATTTGTTTCAATTGTGCTTTTGCAAAAGTTTTACATTTGTCGATCGTTAAGTTAAAATTACGATCCAACTTTCTCATTCTTTCGCATTCCGCTAATGCTTGTTCTTCCGTGATTTGGATTTTTTTCTCAACTTGTTCAGAAACATACATTTGTGCAATTGTTTGCATTTCAACTTGTTTGATCACTTCTGCTACATCTGGTCTTGAAATAAAACCATTCTTTTCTGCTACCAAACGAGTCATGATCATCTGTCTGTAAGTTTGGTAGAAATTTTTCTTTTGGAGTTGGTAATTGAGATCTTGGAAATTTGGTGGAACTTCGTTGATGTCTTTTTCAATGAATTCTAAGAGTGTTTTCTTTTCAATATTTTGTAAACGGCTGATGGAATCAAGGGCAGTGTCGTAAGCTGCTTCAAAGTCTTTTACTGTAATCTTATGGTTGTCTAAGGTTTCGATGACTGGAGAAGAGTCAGAACACTGTACTAGGGCGAAAGATGCCAAAAACACAAACAAAGGAAGGATTTTTTTCATATTATTTAATTGCCAAAATAGATTTGAGATGATGGTTTCTCCAATTCCCTCAATGTCTATCTTTTTTTGCCAACGGAAACTTGATTCCTATGCTTAAAATTTAAGCGGCCAAGAATTCCAAAATACCCAAAAGTTTTTTGATTTTTTTCAAATCATCTTTTTCAATGTTCGTATAACGAAGAACAGATGGTTCTGAAGGAGCGATTGTAAGCCCTTTAAATTGGCCCATGGCTTGGATCACTCTGTCCGGATTCCCCCTAAAGTATGTACCACATTTGAACAGAACCTCATCCGGTTTTTCTGTCACAAATTCGAAACCTAAATTGGAGGAAAGAGTTCTAATTTTTTCCAATTCGACAAAGGTTTTTGCAATCTGAGGGAGTTCACCAAATCTGTCTTCCATCTCAAGAGCCAATTCCTCAATTTCATCCAGATTGGCAGACCCTTCAAAACGTTTATAAAATTCAATTTTTTGTTTTGTATCAGGGATGTATTCATCGGGAAGATAAAAATTGGTTTTTAAATTGACTGCCGTTCGAACTTCTACTCGAACTTCTTCTCCTTTGATACGGGAAATGGACTCTTCTAACATTTTTACATAGAGATCAAAACCAACTTCCATAATGTCGCCAGACTGTTCTTTACCCAATAAATTCCCAGCTCCGCGAATTTCCAAATCGCGCATCGCTACTTTGAACCCTGAACCTAACTCTTGGTATTCGAAAATAGTATTGAGTCTTTTTTCGGCAAGTTCCGTCATTAGTTTTTTGGAAGGATAAAACATATAAGCATATGCTTTTCGATCCGACCTTCCCACTCGTCCTCGGATTTGGTACAATTGTGATAAACCAAACATATCTGCCCGTTTCACAATTAAGGTGTTCACATTTGGCATATCGATACCCGATTCAATGATCGTAGTAGTCACCAAAATATCATACTTTCGTTCATAAAAATCTACGAGAGTTTCCTCGATTTCATCTTCAGTTAATTGTCCATGCAAAATTCCAACGGAAACTTCAGGAACTAAGGACCTTACGTAAGAGGCTTCTTCTTCAATTGACTCAACTCGGTTGTATAAATAGAATACTTGCCCACCCCTTTCAATTTCCTTTCGAATTGCTTCTTGGATTAGGGTATCGTCTTCTTCTAAAACATAAGTTTCGACACTTTGTCTATTTTTAGGTGCGGTGGAAATGATAGACAACTCTCGAATTCCAGTGAGTGCCATATGTAAAGTTCGTGGGATGGGAGTTGCTGTTAATGTTAAGACATCAACAAGGTTTTTGAATTTTTTAATCGATTCCTTATGAGTGACACCAAATTTTTGTTCTTCATCGATGATGAGTAGTCCCAAATTTTTCGGTTTTACCTTTGAAGACAAAATTGCATGTGTTCCAATCAACATATCAATTTTACCTTCAGTAAAATTCTTTAAATCTTCTCGAATTTCAGCAGGGGATCTAAATCTAGAAACAAAAGCAATTTTAATCGGATAATTCTCATATCTTTGTTTGAATGTATTAAAATGTTGGAGTGACAAGATGGTTGTTGGCGTGAGTAACATCACCTGTTTACCAGCCATAATGACTTTAAATGCTGCGCGAATCGCAACTTCTGTTTTCCCATAACCAACATCACCACATACCAAACGATCCATAGGTCGAGATGACTCCAAGTCTTGTTTCACAGCTTCAATGGCTGAAATTTGATCAGGAGTTTCTTCAAATTCAAAAGCAGCTTCAAACTCTTCCTGCCAAATTGTATCAGGCGGAAATGCAAAACCATTTAGTTTCATTCGATTTGAATACAGTAACACGAGTTCTTCGGCAAGTTTATCTACTGACTCCTGAACCCGCTCTTTCGCTTTTTTCCAGGAATTTTTACCTAAGGTATCGAGTTTAGGAGAATCAGTCCCTCCAATGTATTTTTGTACGAGGGAAATTTGGTCCAATGGAACAAATAAACTATCACCACCTGCATATTCCAATTTAAGGAAATCTCTTTCCTTTCCATCGGCTTTTGTTCGTTCCATTTTAATAAAACGACCCACACCATGATTCACATGAACGATGTAATCACCTTCTTTTAAATCGATGAAGGATTCGATCATTTGAGATGATTGTTTTTTATATCGGGTTTTACGTTTGTATTGACGTCCAAACAAATCATTATCTGTAAAAACGTGGATACCCCTTTCTACTAAATGAAAGCCACGTTTTAACTCAGATAAAATCAAATGGATTCCAGGTTTTGTATTGGCAAAGGGAAAAGGGATTGGTTCTTCCGAATTTTCGCCAATGGTATTTACTTCTGTTTCAGAAAATAAACCTTTTAAACGCAACATTTGTGCGAGAAAAGACGAAGTGATATAAATACTCTGATTTGGATTTTCGGAGAGTAATTCTAAAAAATGTTCCTTTGCTTCTCTGATTTTCCCTCGAAAACCCTTTACCTCTGTGATTGGAGCATACCCAAAATTATTTGTTAGATTTGGAAGAAGTGTAAATTGAATTCCACTCGTGTCATCAGAGGTTAATGCATTCCATTCGGGACCAAACGATAATAACTCACTGGGAGGTAAACAAACCGATTCTTCTTTTTTTTTCTCGAATAAGGTATTGTATTCTCTTTCCATTCCATAGGATCTTTCTTTTGTTTCCTGAAATTTCGGAAAAATGAGGATCGGTGGTTCTTTAAAAAACTGCAAAAAACCTTCTTGTTTTCTCACCAGAGGTAAATGTTCCTCAATGATTTCTAATTCGGAATCAATAGGAATTCGTTTATCAGTATATTTTTTTAGTAGAGTATGGTATTTTTCTAATTCACTTTTTGTAACAATCGTTTCATTAGCTGCCGTGATTACAATTTCACTAATTTTTGAAATTGATTTTTGAGTGTTAGGATCAAATGTTCTAATTTCATCTACAGTATCTCCAAAAAAATCAATGCGAACAGGGTTTGGCAAATAAGGTGTGTAAATATCGAGAATTCCACCTTTTAAGCTAAAATGGCCAAATTGTTCACAAACTTCTTCCCGATGGTATCCGAGTTGAACAAGTTCAGATAATAGAGATTCTAAGGGAAAATCGACACCAAGTTTTAAGGTAATGGATTTTCCTTTTAGACTTTCTTTGTTAGGAAGTTTACGAAGAAATGCTGATACCGAAGTTATCACCAAACAACGGTCACCTGATAAAATTCGATTAATCGTTAGGATACGATCTCTTTTCCATTCCGCCTGCCATTTTGTATATTCATACGGAATATTTTCGGGACCTGGAAAAAAATAGATATTTTCTTTTGATTCAAAACTTAAAAGTTCTCGTGAAAAACTCTCTGCATCTTGGTTTGTCGGAAGGATAACGACAAACGTATTTTTTGCGTATTTGCTCTGAAAAAGTTCACTTGTGACAAAAGAATGAGCAGACTCAGGAATTCCACTGAGACTCACAAGAGTGTCTTTTGCTTCAGTAAATACTTCCTTTGCTTCGTATGGTCTAATTTGAATTTCTTTAGTCATTTTGGATCATTCGGGACATACAAGTATTTCGTTATCGATCAATCGCACCTCACCTACAAATACAGCTGTTGCTAGTAGTACATTTCCTTTCAATTCTTTGACTGGTTGTAATGTGTGAGGGTGTACCACTTCTAAATAATCAATTCTGACATTTTGACCTGTTAAAAGAAAATCAGATAGAATTTCTTTCCATACTGTTAAGTTCTTTTCGCCACCTAACAGAGTCTTTTTGGCAAGTTGGAACATTCTTGGTACAAGGGTAGCTGTTTCTCTATCTTTTTTTGATAAACGTAAATTTCGAGAACTCATCGCAAGTCCATCTGCTTCTCGTTTTGTGGGGACACCTACAATTTTCATTGGAAAATTGAGTTCCTCAACTAAAGTCGAAATAACTCGAAATTGTTGGTAATCTTTTAATCCAAAAAAAGCATAGTCTGGCTCTGTTAAATGGAAGAGTTTTGATACAATTTGTAACACACCTTCAAAATGCCCAGGCCTAGTCCTTCCACATAACGTTGTTTGTAATGAGGGTATGCTCATTTGGATGGGTGTCTCTGTTTTTGGATACATGACAGTAACACTAGGCAAAAAAACTAAATCTACGCCATTTTCTTCGCATAACTTTAAATCAGCTTCCGTGTTTTTGGGATAAGCTTCAAAATCCTTTGGATCATTGAATTGGGTTGGATTGATGAAAATGGAGACAATGGTTTTTGTACATTGTTTTTTCGACTGGCGTACTAAATCCATATGACCTGCATGAAGGGTTCCCATGGTAGGACAAAAACCAAGAATATCCTTTTGTTGTTTCCATTCCTGAATGATCTGCTTTAATTCTGAAATTTCGGAGACAACTTTCATGTATGGCCTTCGGTTCTAACCTTTACACTTGTTCCATGTTCTTCATCAAGGCCTTCTAGTTCCGACATGAGTTTCACAAAGGGGTAAAGTGTTTCGAGTGATTCTCTCGTAACTTCTTGGTAGGTTACCCGTTTTAAAAACGTATCTACACCGAGGGAAGAGTAAATTCGACTGCCTCTGGCAGTTGGTAAAATATGGTTGGTCCCTGAAATATAATCACCCATCGCAACTGGAGAATAAGGACCTAAAAAAACACTGCCTGCATGTTCAATTTGGGAGAATACTGAATCATTATCTTTTGTTTGGATTTCTAAATGTTCAGGTGCCAATTCATTGGAAAACCAAATACAATCCTCAATGGAAGGAAATACAAGAATGCTTGAATTTTCATAAATAGCCTTTTGTTTCATTTCCAAACGTTTGGGTCGTTCACGAAATGCAATTTCTAATTCGTCTCTTACTTTCTCCGCAAGTGAAACTTCTGTGGTGAGTAAAATCGCAGAACTATCTTCACCATGTTCCGCTTGAGATAACATATCACAGGCGATCCACTTTGGATTTGATGTTCCATCGGCAATGATACAAACTTCACTTGGACCAGCAGGACTATCAATCCCAATAAGTCCTTGGCCACTTAAGTAGGATTTGGCGGCGGCAACATAAGAATTCCCGGGTCCAACAATAAACTCTGATTTGGGAACTGACTCAGTACCATACGCAGCTGCCGCGATTCCTTGAGCTCCACCCACAGTCACAATCCGGTCAATCTCCAATATTTGCGCTAACCAAACTAAAATTTCTGGGATCCCTTCTTTTTGTGGTGGTGTGATGAGTTGGATCGACTTAACTCCAGCAATTTTTGCAGGAATGATTCCCATAAGCACACTCGATGGATACAATGCTTTCCCACCTGGTGCATACACAGCAAGGGATGGAATGGGAGTGTACTTCACACCCAAACGATTTCCATCGATCACCTTGGACCAAGGTTCTCGTTTCTGAGCCATGTGGAAGGCTTCAATATTGGTTTTTGCTCTTAAAAAAGCTTCTTTGGTTTTGGAATCAACATTCGTTTGGACTTCTTTTGGGTTGATCGTCAGTTTCGATAATTTGATGCCATCAAACTTTTCTGTATAAGAAAAAAGAGCAGAATCACCTTTGGTTCGCACATCTTCCAGTATGGGTAAAATCCGACTCGTGGCAGTACTTAAGTCTTCCCTCGCACCCGAGAGAAAACGAGAATATACCTCTTTAGAATTTCGATCACAGGAAAGAATGGGAATCGGCATAATTTCAGCTTGGAAGGAAGTGCCTTCCTAAACAAGCTTTTTGTCAAAAACGAGAGGAGATTTCGATTTGGTATCGGGAACCCACTTCCCTAACCAATTTGGTTTGGGAAAAACCAGACTCTGGTTGCATTGAGGCATACACTCTTTGGTTTTCATTTCCAAGAGGAAATCCTGGTTCATAACTCGCCACATTCCGTTTGGCAGAGAAATACGAATCTACCAAATTATATATCAAAAATGCCCCAAGGATTCCAGCCCCTACCTGGATAACGCCTAACTCTGATTTTGCGCGATTAAAACTTGTTTCCGCATTATTTCGATTGAGTAACCATAAAACTTGAGTGTCAGCTCGGTCAGCGAGTATAGCTCCAAGTAAAACAGCAGATTGGTAATCAGACCTTGCCGCTAAAAAACGATTGTATGAATTCGCATAAACAGCAACTGCAGAAATGGCAATGGCAGGATACACATACAATTTCCAATCCTTTCCATCAATGTACTTTTGCCCCCATCCAGGTAAAATAGAAGATCGCCACAAGGTAGACCAATATGGAGTTTCATAATAATCTTCAGGTATTTCTTTACGAATGATTTTCTCTTGTCGTTTTGCAAAATTATTTGCTCTTTCTTTTGAATCAGACAAAACGACACGTTGTTTGACTGTCAGTGTTTTGTTCCTAGGATTTTCTAAGACCAAATCATATATCCCGGTGTCCGTATCAGGATCAACGGCAAATGTAGCTTTTGCAATCGAATCAGATTCTATCACTACTTTTTTGGCAAGGATTCGTTTTCCTCCTGTGACCATGTATACTTTCATGGGATGGATAAAATCTTTACCTTCGAGTAAAAAAACTTTTTCCTTTTCTTCCTTTGATACAGAAAACACAGAATCTTTTGATAGAGTGGGAACACGAGATACAACTACTTCAAATTTCACCCAATCAGAATAACTACCAACTTTTCCTAGTTTGTTGATCACTGCTACTCGGTGTTCATAAACACCAGAAGTATAATTGACCAAATCATAACTGGTTCCTTTCACTTTTTCGGATAGGACCAAATACCCACTGGAATTTTTTATTTCCAAAACATAACCAGTAGCACCTTCCACTTCCATCCAACGTAACTGGTGTTGTGTGCCCTCTTCACCATCTGGTTCTCCCCAAATGGGAAAACCAATGAAAATAAAAATGAAAACGATTATCCCCTGTTTATTCCACATAGATAGTACCTGGTGTGAGGATTTTTGGAATTTTTAGTTCGGGAACAGAGATGAAAAAATCTTGTTTGTTTGCAACGGATTCTCTTTCTGAACCATCACTCGCTTTATAAAAAGAAGAAACTTCCCATCGAAATCTACCCACATTTAATTTTTGGATTTCGTTCATTTGGAATTTGTTCGAACTAATTCGTTCATTCAGTATTACCTTTTCTCGAATGCCTGAAACATCAATGAGCTTCAGTCGATATGCCGTAATTTTTTCCACTGGTTTCCAGGAGAAACTGATGTAATTTTTTGTGAAAAGATCGATTGTTTCATTCCTCCCTGGTGACAATAAATTGGGAGGTTCAATATTGGATACCATTTGGAAATTTCTTGTGGGACTTACCGTAGATTCATCTTCAGCAAGTTTTACTCGCCAATAAAATTTTCCAAAATCTTTTGATTTAAACTCGTAATAATTCCCAACTACTGATTCTTTCACGACCAAACTTTGGAAGTCGGCTTGTTTGGAAACCTGGATTTCATAGTTCGATTTTCCAGTCAGTTTTTTCCATTTGAGAACCACAAGGTTACGATCATCCACCTCAACTTCTGCAGATTGGTTTGGCGAAACTAATTCCAACTCCTCTTTTGCAATGACAGTGAAGGAAGAAAATTTGGAATCAATTCGAGTCCCTTGCTTTGAAATCCCTTTTACTCTCCAGAAATAGTTTCCAAGTTTTAATCCTGTTGTGGATTTAAAAAAATTATTTTTAATTTTTTCTGTTTGGAGAATGGTAGAAAAATTTACATCACTACTCAATTCCCATTGGTAAAAATCAAAATCCTTATCATCTTTCCATGAAAAGAATAATTGTGATTTGGTTTGTTCTTCTGCGATCACCTTACCCTTACTCGGCTCCAATAATTCAGGTGGTGAACTATTCGTTTTTTTCTGAATTTGGAAGGAAATCACTGCTGATGTTTTTTCTTCAATTCCTGGTAAACTAGACTTTGCCTTTATCTTCGCAAAATATGTACCTTCCTTTAAATTATCAAAGGCTAATGATTGGTTTTGAGTTTGTTTTAAAGTGACAATATCCGTAAAAGCCTTATCGCGAGCAATTTGAACAGAATAGGACGAATATAAGTCTAAAACATTCCAAACAAATCGTACAACAGGAGTTTCATTTGAAAATGAAATCACTTCTTCATTTTTTGGAGATAATAATTTCAATGATGGATCGTTTAAAATCCTAAATTGGAATACTTCTGTCACGGATCTAGTTTGAGTACTTGGATCATTATAAGAAACTCTCCAGTAATAAGAACCTGGTTCCAATTTTTTCGATATAGTAGCAGATGTTAACTTTTCTCTGACAAGTGACTTGGAAAAATCCGGGAATAAAGAAACTTCGATCATGGGAGAAGCACGTTTTACGGAATCCGAATTCCATCCAGCGATAGAAAAGTTAATCCGTTCCACTCCAGATTCAGAAAGAATGTTTTTTCTGTCATCTGGACTGACAAGACGAAACATTTGTTTGGCTACCTTTACCCCTGATTCAGAAACATTGGCAACTTGGTCTTTGACAATTGTTTCCTCTTTTCCATTGGAGGTTAATTTTGCTTCCCCTTGGTCAACTTTGATGTTTAACTCAGACTTTGTTTTATCGAGTTTTACATCACCATTTGTGACCTCAACGGTTTTGTCACCTGCGGTGATATTCATTTTTACATCACCAGATGAACCTGATACTCGCGCTGCTTCAAAGGAACCATAGGCAAAATTAATATTGATATTTTTGTCAGAAAGATCGAGTAAAATCATGGAATTTTCTGAAATATTAATCTTAGTTCCATCATTTAAAGTTAAGATAGCATCTGACAATCCCTCTGTGCGGATTGTATCTCTATTTTTGACTTCTGTTTTTGATTCTATTAAATCCCAAACAACGGCATCATTGTACTTTCGTAAGACCGTTTTATTTTTAAACGTAATCACACCTATCGTTGGTTCAGTGGAATCATTGGCTCTAAAATTCAAATTACGATACAATAATATAGAAAAAAGCAAAATTAATAATAATAATGCTGTTACTACAAATCTTGTATCATTTAACAAACGCATGGTATTATTTATGTGTCCTCGTAAATACCCCATCCCAATCTTTCCCTGGGGAATTGAGACTATATTCTTCACAACGTTCGATCAACATATGACTGGATTTATCTTTTGAACCTTTACTTCTTTCCGAATCTTTGAACAACTGAATTGCTTTTGCCCAATTTTGATTTAAGTATTCCTGAAAACCGGCTTCATACAATTGGACTGCTTCCACAAGATTGGGTGTCACCAGGGCTTTATAGCCTACCAATTCGTGAATCCGAACTGGTTCGTTTTTACCTTTCACACGAACTAGGTCCACATACCGAGTGATCATCTCTTCTTGGATTTTTTCACGAATCGGATCTGTGATGAGGATGTTAACTCCATAATCTTTACCAGCTGCTTCCAGTCGTGCTGCCAAATTGACAGTATCACCCATCATCGTGTAAGACGCGAGTGCATCAGTTCCCATAAACCCAACCTTTGCTGGGCCAGAATTGAGACCAATCCTTGCATCCATTACTTGTGCTTCTTTGGAATAAAGATTATTGGTAGTCCAGTATTCCCTTAACTCTTGTAGCTTCAAAACCATATCCACACTAGCTCTAGCTGCTTTCAGTTCATGGTCGGTCACAGGTACTGGTGCGTTGAAAATTCCAACAATAGCATCTCCAATGTATTTGTCCAAAACACCTTCGTGTTTTTTTAAAAGAAGGGTCATCGCTGATAGGTATTCATTGAGAAGTGCAGCGAGATCTGCACTTTTTAACTGTTCGGAGATTGTAGAAAAACTGGCAACGTCAGAAAAAAATGCAGTGATATGAGTTTCCGATCCACGTTTTAAAGCAGCAAGATCAACCATGGCTTCCTGAACCACAACTGGATCAATCATACTACCCAAAATGTTTTTCACTTTTTCTCTTTCTTCTAAACCTTGGCCCATATCGATAAAGTATTTTGTTAACAGACCAACCTCGTCTTGGGTTGTAGGTTTGATTCCAATTTTAAAATTACCTTTTGCAATCTCAAGAGTAGCTGTTAACAATTGCAATACGGGCTTTGTGATTGTTTTTGAAAAGAAAAAGACAAAAATAAGAGCAGAACACAATCCAATCCCTGCTATGTAAAGGTTTGTCTTTTGGCTTTTGTAAACATCAGCAAACGCTTTTTCTTCGGAAACAATTGTGATGACACCTGCATCAGCAAATCCAATTTTTTGGAAGGAACCTAAATAGGACCCACCTAATTCCTCATCCAAATAACTCATCTGGCCTGTGCTCGGGGCACTCGTTAGCATCGTTTTGACGATGGGCATCGTTGTTAAATCAGTTGCAGCAAGCACTAAATCTTCTTTAGGATGTGCCAGTACAGTGCCTGAACCATTCACTAAAAATGTTGTTTCAATTCCCTTTTTGGAAAATGCTCCAATAATTTTATCTAATTTGACAATGATGACAAGAGCATTGTCTAACTCACCATTTTCTGCTGTGGGAATGGCAATAGCAAAGGATGGCTCGACAAATCCGGGACTTGAATTGAGGAGAACGGCTTGTCCATTAAAGGCTTCTGCTAATTCATCGCGGTTTCTGTTGACAACTGCATGAAAATCATCTTCGGTAACTGCACTTTTTTTGAGTTCTTCTTCATTAAACACCTCTCGTTTCATCACAAGGATGTTGTCCCTCTTTTCAAAAATACCTAAGTAGATAAATTCCTTATCATTTTGGAAAAAGGTTTTAAGGAGTAATTTTCGATCTTCTTCAGGCAGTCCCTGAGTGGTGAGTGTGATGGCAATTTGGCGACCTTTTTCCACTACACCTAAAATATCAGATTTTACTTTGGATCCAATGATTTCCGCAATTCGAATATTATTATCACGTAACTGTAGTTCGATGGAACGTTTAAAGTAAAAAGAAGCAAAAATAATGATACTGGCAACTGACAAAACAAACAGAAGGCTAATGACACCCATCATCTTTAATTGTAGAGAAAACTTAGTGTTTACATTCGATTCAATTGCTAAACCAGATTCGATAACATCTGATTGTTTGTCTTTCGATTCTGGAATTGGTTTGTTTTCTATTGATGGAGAATCACCTAATGCCCGTTTCTTATCGTTCGAATCCGCAGGTTCTGATTGGAAATCTCCTCCATCCGATGCAAATGAGGATTCGATCAAATCATAAGGGTGATTCGGATCAGTTTCAACTTCCGATACTACCGATTCTTTTTCAATGGAAGATTCTGAACTTGGTAAATAGGATTCCGCTTGGTGGTGTCCATTGGAACTTCCATTTTCACCAACACCGATAGTTGTTAATTCAAATTGACGAATTTTTGTTTTCCCAGAACTGCCAACAAGTTCCAAAGGTGGGAAAGATAAAACTTTAGTTTCAATTTCTTTTGTTTTTCCACTGACAATTTCTGGAATGGAACTGGTTTTTCCTGTCAGTCCAAATTTATGAGAGATTCGATCAGGCGAAATTCGATCATCATATAAATACTCAAGCCTTGCAAAAACAGACCTAACTTCGACTTCCAATGACTTAGGATAAATGACAAAAAGATTTTTACCTTCACTTGCAGTGGATAGAGCTTTCGCCAAATACTTATTAGATGAAATCTGATGAACGGATACATAAGGGTATTCAAATCGATTGTTAGGAAATTGAATCCCCCAAGGAGGTGGTCCAAAACGGAACTCCAATTCCCTTGTCCTTCGCGTTTGGAAGAATATAGTAATCCCGTCGTCCCCATTCCATGATTCTAAACTTCCAGGAGTTTCATCCCAGACAAGAAAAGTGAGTTTGGACGTTCTAAGGAACGGAATTTCGGCAGAAATTTCTAACATACTGTTTTTAGTATCGACTTAAATGGGCATTCAATCGATCTCATTTCTAGATGAAAATCATCACGTTAAATTGCAACGGAATTCGTTCCAGTCTCAGCAAAGGTTTACTCGAATTTATACGTCACGAAAATCCTGACATGATTTGTTTCCAAGAAACGAAGGCTCCCGAAAAAGAAATTGTTAGGGATGAGTTTCGGGAATTGGGTTATGAAATTTATTTCTGTCTCGCAGAAAAACCTGGATACAGTGGAACGGCAGTTCTCACCAAAACAAAACCAAAATCTGTGTCCATTGGCTATGGTGATGGGATATTTCGATCAGAAGGTCGCTCTGTTTTTTTGGAATTTGATGAGTTTTACCTTTGGAATCTGTATTTTCCCTCAGGTACGAGTGGAGAAGAACGCCAAAAGATCAAATATCAGTTTTTAGATTCATTTATGGCTCTCGCAAAACCATTTTTAAAAAAGAAAAAACCACTTCTCGTCTGTGGTGATGTCAATATTGCCCATACGGAGATGGACATCCATAACCCCAAAGGGAATGAAAAAAATTCGGGTTTTTTACCTGAGGAGCGGAAGTGGATGACCGATTTTTTAAACTTAGGTTTTTTTGACTGTTTTCGAACACTACACCCAGACACAAGGGATGAATACTCTTGGTGGACCTACAGGTTCCAAGCGAGGAAAAACAATAAAGGTTGGAGGATCGATTATTTTTTTGTAACAAAATCAAAGCTTGTTCAATTATTAAACTCTAAAATTGCAAAAGAGCCTGTGATGTCAGACCACGCCCCCGTGGTACTCGAGGTCCAATTCTCTTGACAGAATGTTCTTTTTCGGATCAATTCTTCTCTCATGAAACGTATCCTATTTCTCATTCCACTTTTTTTACACTTTCAATGTTCTGTCCTTGGTGTCCTCCAAGACAAAATCCCAACTCCTGAATTTTCCTTTGAATCCCTTCATATCAAACAAATTACGTTTACAGACATCACCCTTGGTGTGGAAACATCGGTTACCAATCCTTACCCAGTTTCACTTCCCAGTTCTTTTTTGGATATGGATATCAAAATTGAAGGAATGAAATTATCTCAAATCAAAACAGATTTGGGAATCATTGAAGCAAAAAAAACCAAAGCCCTTCCCTTAGAAGTAAAATTAAAATATACAGACTTAGTCCAATTGTATAAAAAATTTCCCACAAAACCCATGTTAGAAGTCAGTGCAGAAGGAAATATGAAGGTGGCAATTCCCAAACAGTGGCAACTTTTAGGAAAGGATTCGATTAGTTTTCCCTTTGTCCAAAAAAAAGAAATCCCTGCGGTTTTACCTGATGTGGAAATTCGAAACTTTAAGATTTTAATGCCAACGGAATCAGAAATTTTGAGTGCATCGAATACGGAATCCATGGTGGGAACCACAACAAATTTTTTAAAAGGATTACTCGGAGGATCAAAAACTCCTGTTACCTCTGCCGCCAAAGCAGGGTTAGCCGGCTTGAAATTGAATTTAAAAACAGAATTTGATTTTGTTTTTTCCAACCAAGCAGCAGCAAATCTAAATTTAACTGATTTAAAATACAATCTACAGTTAGCTGGTGAAAATTTTCTGACAGGATCGCCGAAAGAAATCATCAACTCAGGAAAAGAATCGACGGTCAAAGTATCAAATGAGTTCCCAATCACATCCATTGGTACCTCACTCTACAAAACCATTCAATCGAAAGAAGCTTTGTACCAACTGAGAGGAGACTCTGGTTTCCTTGTTCCAAATCTCCGAGAAAACATTCCCTTTTCGTATGAGAAAAAAGGAAAGTTCCAATGGTAATGTTTTTCCTTTTGTAATTTGCTTCCTTTTTACTCCGAAGGATCTATTTTTTCTTCTGTAACATCTGTTTGATTTCATCCCTGGTTTTACCAGGGTGCAAACGGATTTGATAGGTGATTAAAAAACGTGTGATGAGTGGTGTCCCATCTTTTGATGCATGTTCATAATTAAACCGAGAGGCGTCATTTTGAATGATTTTTGCAATGTCATTGATACGTGGCACCCTTCTATCAAAGGCAATTGATTCGAGTTTGCCTGTAACGGTATTGAGTCCAATGGAGATGATACCATCATCGACAAAACTCAAAAGATCGTATTTTTTCATTTCTTCTTTTGAAAGTTCGTCCCCTCCTAAATCTGCTTTTCTGCGGATTTTGTCCGTATAACGGATCTGTCTCACCATATAAGAATCGGAGGCAATATAAACACGGAACACTTCTAAGGGTAGTTCACTTTTTTTCTGGAAAAAGGGAATTTCTCCTGTATGGTTTTGTACTTCTTCTCCTCTTTCATTCAGGATCACTTCCCCTTCGCCACCTGGAGGTGGGAGGATTTCTTTGGTGATGGATGGTTCCGTTTTTGGTTCGTCCTGTTTTGACTGCGTCGAGTCTTTTGTGGATTGGCAAGAAACAAGGTAAAAAAGAAGGAAAAAAAGTGCGGAGTGAAACGAAAATTTCATTTGCACATCAGTATTTGGTGGTTTCTTCCCCTGGCAAGAAATTTAAGGGAAAAAGGAGAATCCCTAAACCAAATATTTTGCAAACACCGTGGCAAGTCCTAGGAAAAAGAAAAACCCACAAACATCGGTTGTTGCTGTTACAAAAATGGAAGAAGCAATGGCAGGATCAATTTTCATTCCTTTTAGTAAAATGGGAACGAGGGAACCAACAAGTGAAGCAACCATCATATTCACGAGCATCGCAGTACCCACAACAAGGCCCAAGGTTAAGTTGCCTTTCACTAGGTAAATCATACTAAATGTAACTGTACCCAAAGCCAATCCATTCAATACACCAATCGTGAATTCTTTCCGCACAGCATCCCACCAATTGGAAAATGACAAATCACCTGTTGCAATATTGCGAATCACAACTGTTACAGATTGTGTTCCTGCATTTCCACCGAGACCCGCAACAATCGGCATGAGTGTCGCGAGTACAACAATTTTGGAAATGGTATCTTCAAAAAAAGCAACCACACTCGAGCTCACAAAAGCAGTTAGTAAATTCACATTGAGCCAAATGATCCTTCGTTTGACAGATTGTAAGATGGGAGTAGACAACCTTTCATCTTCCGAAACCCCTGCCATGAGGAGGATATCTTCCGATGCTTCTTCTTCCACAATTTCTAACACATCGTCCACAGTGATGCGACCGATGATCCTTCCTAAATCATCAGTTACTGCAGCACTCACTAAGTCATATTTTTTGAATGTATTGGCAACTTCCTCTTGGTCCACATCATAATGGAAGGCAAAGACGGAGAAGTTAGTGATCTTTGCTATTTTTGTATTGATGGGTGTGAGGAATAAATCTTTTAAAGGGATAAATCCTTCCAAAACACCATCTTCATTGGTTACATAAATTTGGTAAATGTCTTCGATTTCCTTTGCTTTTTTTCGGACATTGATGATCCCTTTGCGGACATTGTCTGTAATGGAAACAGTCGCAAAGTCTTTTGACATGAGTCGACCTGCAGAGTATTCCCGAAATCCAAGTTGGGACCTGATTTCGAAACTATCGGTTTTACTCAAATTGGCTAAGACTAGTTCTCGTTTGGCACTCGGAAGGTAGGATAATAAATACGTAGTTTCATCTGTTTCAATATGGCTTAGAGTTTTTGAGATTTCATCCACTGAGAGTTCTTCTAAAAAGGACTCCAGTGTCTCCTCTTCCATTTTGATGAGGGAATATGCTTGGTCCTCAATCGACAATAACCGGAAAAGGTATAACTCTTCTTCTCGTTCTAAATCTTTGAATAAGGTGACAACGTCTGCTGGGTGAGCTCCATCGAGCAGTGACTTAAGATGGGATTGGTCCTTTGCTTCAATGGAAGATTTGATTTGTTCGACAAACTCTTCATAGGAATCACTTTCTCTGTCGATTTTGATTCGGAATTCGGATTCTTTCTTTCTTTCTTCTTCCATAAATCAGCGGATTTCCTGAATTTTCCAATTGACGGTTATGTCACGTGAAGCATAGGCTATATCCTATGTCGGCACGAGTTCCTTTTTTGAAAACGAATCTTTTTTTCATCCTAGTTTTTTCACAATGTGTCTTATTTGAACCAAAACTAAACAAAGTCCCAGACGCTTATGTAAGGGAAGAAGTGATGAATGCAGAGCAAAAGAATGCTACCAAAATCCTCACTGAAAAAATCATCAAACTCAATAATGAAGTCACAAACCAAAGAAAGGCAAATGCACTGACATCCCAGGCGATTAAAATTTCCCAAGCCAAGGTGAACAAACATGCTGCGGAAAGAGATCTCAAACGTGCCAAAGAATCCTACTTTACTTTAAAAGAAGACTCTGCCTCTTCCAAACGTTACCTCGAAGAAAGCCAAATGTTTGAATTGGAAAGAGCAAAAGAAGAAACCAGATACAAAACCTGGGTGCAAAAAGAAAAAGAAGATAAAGCATTTTTAGAAATGAAAGAAGCGACACTCGGTGAAATGATCGCAGAACTCGAGTTAGTACGATCAGAAATCGCTGTTAAATTCCAAGAATCGCAAGGAAAAACACCAGCTGATCCTGAATATGTAAAAAAAGAAATCTATGAAACTCAGTATGCTGAAAAAAAATCAGATGCTAGACGAAGGTTATCCGATTGGGAACGAATCAAAACAGAAGCACCAAGCCTACCGAAGGTGAATTTAGAGGATAGTTTCGATGATTCTAAATAAACAGAACCTCTTTTCATCCTTCACAGTTCTCTTTTTTACCCTTTTCTTTGTTACACCAGGGAGTGTGTATGCCGATTGGGTGTACTTTCCTTATGAATACAACCAAATTTACAAAGAAAAATATGCGCTGGAATTGGAACTTGCAGACATTCGCAAACAACACCAAAACGAACTGAATCGATTAGAAGAAGAAAAAAAAGATCTCCAATCCCAAATTCGAAACCTCACAGAAGATTTAGAACTGGAAAAACGCAATCGTGCCAAAGAACAAGATGAGTATTCCGATAAACTCCGCGATTACGATATGCGCCTTCGTAGTATTGAAAAAAAAGGAACCGACAAAGAACGAACGCTCGCAGAAGAGAATCGAAAACGAGAAGAAAAAGATAGGGCTGAAATAGACGCACTCAAACGTAAGTTAGAAGAAAAAGAAAGAGAGTGCCTACAAAAGGAACAAAAACTCCGCGAAACTTACGAATCCAAAATGGATGAACTCAAAGAAAGGATTCGCAATTTAGAAGAAGAACTTGCCAATTTGCGTAAACTTACCAAAGAACAGAAACGAGAACTAGAAAGATTATCCGAACAAACCAAGGAATTTGAAGAAAAACTCGCAAAAGAAATCACCTCTGGACAAATTCGACTCAAACGATTTCATAACAAACTCATCATCAACATCGATGACAAAATCTCTTTTGATAGTGGATCCTCTGAACTAAAACCTGCAATTCTCCCTGCCATTGAAAAAATTAGAGAAATTTTAGCAGCGTATCCAGAAAACTACATTGTTGTGGAAGGCCATACAGACAATGTTCCTATCAAAACCAAATTCAGAAATAACTGGCACTTATCGAGCGAACGAGCATTATCTGTTTTAGAATTTATTTTACAGAATAAAAACCTTAACCCTAAAAACTTTTCCAGTGCAGGGTATGGAGAATACCAACCCATTGTTCCCAATAGCACAAAAGAAAACAAAGCACTCAATCGTCGGGTAGATATTGTTGTGATACCAAGAGCAACAAGCTCTTTGGGTGGAAATAATGACTAACCAAAGGCCAAGAAGGCGTAAGCTCATCTTCTTTTTGAGTCTCTCCGGCATTTTGTCGGTGATGATTTTTTTTATTGAATGGATTGGTTCTAAAGAAAGTGGGAGTTTAGCCTTATTTGCAGATGCAGGTCATATTTTCACCGATGTATTTGCTCATATCATCTCCCTTTTTGCCCTAATCATCGCTGCTAAAAAACCTAACAAAAAATACCCTTTTGGCTTCCATCGATTTGAAGTCATCGCTGCCTTTTTAAACGGACTCCTTTTGATTGCCATCGCATTATTTATCTTATATGAAAGTTACCTACGGTACTACGGGAATGCTGAAGTGGAAGCGGATACCATGCTTATGTATTCTCTCATCGGATTTGGAATTAATATGATTTCAGCTGGATTACTTGTGGGAGTGAGTAAAACAAGCCTCAACTTAAAGTCGGCTTACTTACACGTGTTAAGTGATTTGCTAGGTACATTAGCTGTGATCTTTGGAGCCCTTCTCATTCATTTTACTGGTGTAAAACAAATCGATAGTATCCTCAGTATTTTACTTGGACTTTTTATTTTAAAAACTTCATACGGTATCGTCAAAGAATCGATCCAAATTTTAATTGAAGCAGACACAAGTGATTTTGACAAAGAACATCTATTAGAACATATCCACGTTTTACAAGGAATTGAATCCGTTCCTAAAACTACGATTCGGAAACTCACTTCTGGTGTGTTTTCAATCGAAATCCAAGTTGCCGTAAAAGATACTGCAAATCGTGACAAAATCACTTTCGAAATTCACAAAGTATTAAAAGAAGAATTTGGAGTTCCCTTTGTATCCGTAGAAATTGTATCCGCAAGTGTGCTTTCAAAACTGGAAACTCTTACTGTACGAGAATCACAAAGAGAATTTGGTCACCATGGGCATGAACATGGTCATTCTCATGAACATACAGAAAATAAACCAAAAGGTCACACCCACAAACACTGATTCTTTTACCTAAATCATCGAACCTAAAATTTGGTAATTTTAAGAAAGTTAAGGAGATTGTGACCGTTTTTTCAATTGGGTGAGATACTTGGTTAAGGAATCTTCCCAAACGAATAATTGCCAATCAGGATCAATGGTTTTTAAGTCTTCTGGTTTCTCCAATTGGTAATACTTTGTCACAGAGAGTAAAAGAGGCAATATTGGATACGGAAACCCTTCTAGTAACATTTCTTTTGTGGGATTTCCTTCGAAACCTTGGAGATAGGATTCTCTCCACTGGATGAGTTTGTTACGTTCCCGATTTAGATCGGAATCTATTGTCGATAATACCTTGGTTTTTCCGATGAGGAGAGATACAAGCGAACACAATTCCTTAAGTCGTAACTCCATCCCTAACTCACCATAATCTTCGATGAGTAAACCCTCAGCTTCTAACGGTAGGTCTTTGACTTGGATTTTTAAATGGCTAACATGCGGGGTAAAATCTGTATGGAAACTTTCTTTTAAGATTACATAAGGAAAATTTGATTCTTTGGGAATGGGAACAATGTAAACAGGATTTTCATTTTCTGATTTTGTAACCCAAAATACAAAATTTGCCTCACCACCATTTGTCACAAATGACTTAATCCCTGTTAGTTTCCCAGATACAACGGAGGATTGTAATTTCTTAATCTTACCCTCAAACCCAGGTTCACTCACCCCCACTGATAGAATGATTGGTGGTGTTACCCCGAGAAATGCATCCCATACAAAATGGGAACCAGGATTTGGGTACTTGGAATGAAGGAGGATCCCCCCTGCTACATTCACCTCAACCATACAAGAGAGAGCAAGAGATACTCCATTTGGTTCCTCTGCAAGTGTTGAGATTTTATTTTGGAATTCGAAATATGATTCTTTTCCTAAGATAAAGTCATAAAAACCGGAAGCAAAAAGATAAGGTTTCCAACTGCAGTAAAAATCATTTTTTTCTAACACTGATTTTGGATAAATTGAATCTTTTTCACCATATTTGGAAAATAGATGGTAAGGAGATTCATTCACGAAGTTGATTTTCCTTTTTTCTTTGATTGTTTGGCATCGAGTAACTTTTCTTCTTCCAATACTTTTTTGAGATATTGACCAGTAAAGGATCGTTTGACAGTAACAACCTCTTCCGGAGTACCTGTGGCAATGACCTCACCACCCCCATCTCCCCCTTCCGGACCAATGTCGATGATGTAGTCAGCAGCTTTGATCACATCCAAATTGTGTTCGATGATAACCATCGAATTCCCTTTGTCCACTAATACCTGTAAAACGGACAATAACCTTTCTATGTCTTCAAAATGGAGACCCGTCGTTGGTTCATCCAAGATATAGAGTGTTTTACCTGTCGGGCGTTTGGAAAGTTCTGTGGAAAGTTTGATCCTTTGTGCTTCCCCACCAGAAAAGGTTGTAGCTGCTTGTCCAAGTTTGATGTAACCAAGACCAACATCCATAAGGGTATCTAACTTTCGTTTGAGATTGGGAATATTTTCAAAAAAGACAACTGCTTCTTCGACAGTCATATCCAAAACATCCGAAATATTTTTTCCTTTGTATTTTACTTCCAGAGTTTCTCTATTGTATCGTTTGCCTTTACAAACTTCACATTCCACATAAATATCAGGAAGGAAATGCATTTCAATTTTTAAGATACCATCTCCTTCACATTTTTCACACCTTCCGCCGGCGACATTGAAACTAAACCGACCAGGACCATAACCCCTTACTTTTGCTTCTTCTAAACCACTATAAAGTTCACGCACAAAAGTGAATAAGCCAGTATAGGTTGCGGGATTTGAACGTGGGGTTCTACCGATGGCCGACTGGTCAATGTTAATCACTTTATCAATTTGTTCTTTCCCTTGGATTTTTTTATGTTTTCCTGGAACAAGTTTCATCCCCATTACAGAACTTGCGAGTTCCTTGTAGAGAATTTCATTGATCAAAGTGGATTTTCCTGAACCAGAAACCCCTGTAACAACAGTTAAAGTGCCGAGAGGAATGGATACATCAATATTCTTTAGATTGTTATGCGAAGCACCTGTGATTTTTAAAAACTTACCATTTCCAGACCTTCTTGTGTCCGGCATCGAAATTCGTTTTTCACCTGATAAAAACTTTCCTGTGACCGAATGTTTGTCTTTTTTGATTTGTTCGGGAGTTCCAAAAGCAACAATCTCTCCCCCGTGTACACCGGCACCAGGCCCCATATCCACGATAAAATCAGCCTCTTCCATGGTTTCTTTATCATGTTCCACGACGAGGACGGTATTTCCTAAGTTTCGTAAACCTTTTAAGGTTTGTACAAGTTTAGTATTGTCCCTTTGGTGGAGGCCAATGGAAGGTTCATCTAAGATATAGAGGACACCCATAAGCCTTGATCCAATTTGAGTTGCAAGGCGGATCCTTTGCATCTCTCCCCCCGACAAAGTTCCTGCAGAACGACTGAGATTCAAGTAACCAACTCCTACATCATTTAAAAAATGTAACCTTTGTAAGATCTCTTTTAGAATGGGTTTGGAGATGGTGTCTTCTGCACCCTTGTATTCCGATTGTTTAGTGAATTCGAGAGCCTTTTCAATTGAAAAACCAGTATAGGCATCGATCCCAATCCCTTGAACCTTCACAGCAAGTGCTTCTTTCCGAAGTCGTTTTCCATGGCACTCTTCACAATCATGGTTTGTCATAAAGGATTCAAACCATTGGCGCATGGAATCTGATTTGGTTTCTTTATACCGTCTTTTTAGATTGGGTATCACACCTTCGTAATTCCGAGAAAATTCATAATGTGAGTTGGCACCACGAAAATCATAATCAATATGGATGGATGTATCTCCATGAAGGATTGTATTTTTTACCTTTTCCGATAAATCTTTCCATGGTGTATTTAAATTAAATTTTAGTTTTTTTGATAACGCCTGTATGGTGGCCATGTACCAGTAAGAATTGGATTTTGAACCACCCCAAGCTTCGATACATCCTTCCGCAAGGGATGCTTCTCTATCCGTCACAAGGAGTGCTTCATCGAACTCGAGTAAGGCGCCGAGTCCATCACAATTGGAACAAGCACCAAAAGGAGAGTTAAAAGAAAAAAGCCTTGGAGTGAGTTCTGGAATACTGACATCATCACATTTGGGACAAGAAAGTTTTTGAGAAAACAAGTGGTCTTTTTCGCCGTCTTCCACAACGACTATTCCATCGGCAGTTTTGAGTGCCGTTTCGACTGAGTCCGACAACCGAGATTGGATTCCTGGTTTCATCACAATCCTATCCACAACAATATCGATGTCGGCTTTAAAGTTTTTCTTTAAAGGAATCTCATCTTCTAGGGAATACACTTCTCCATTCACACGAACCCTGTTGAACCCTTCCTTTTTGAAACGTTCCAGGACTTCTTTGTGTTCTCCTTTTTTCCCTTGGATGACGGGAGCAAGGATCTGAAGTTTCGTTCCTTCTGGGAAAATATTGATCCTGTCTGTAATCTGGTCGACTGACAAACTGGAGATCGCCGTCCCACATTTTGGGCAGTGAGGTTTTCCAACACGAGCGTATAACAAACGCAAGTAATCATAAATTTCAGTGACAGTTCCCACCGTAGAACGAGGGTTACGATGGGTTGTTTTTTGTTCGATGGAGATGGCTGGACTTAAACCCTCAATTTGGTCTACCTCTGGTTTTTCCATTTGACCGAGAAATTGTCTGGCATAACTGGATAAGGATTCTACATACCTCCGTTGCCCTTCTGCATAAATGGTATCAAAGGCAAGGGACGACTTCCCAGAACCCGAAAGACCAGTGATGACCACAAGTTTGTCTCTCGGAATATCGAGGTTTAGGTTTTTTAGGTTATGTTCACGAGCGCCACGAATACGAATAAAGGAATCCACATCGGATAGCTTGTTTTCCTCTTTCATTCTGGAAAGAATTTTAAGGAATGGAAGGAAGAGGACTCCCTGTGTTTCGAATTCTTTTTTTGATTCTTTTTTTGCCCTTCCGCCTTTTGTACCTAATTTATCTACGTCTAAGCCTCCTGTTCCAAAGAGGCCGTGAAGTTTATGAATTGGAAATGCCACCTAGGTTTGAGGATTCATTCAAATCCTATTTTGTCAAAAAACTGCAAGGGAAAGAAGAAACCATCACAAGATTAGAGCTGCTTATCTTACTCGGAACCATCAAAAAAAATCCAAAAATCAAATCACTTGATATCAATTTACCTCCACTGGAATGGACTCTTTCTGAATTTTATGAAATCAGAAATGAACTTTTGGCAATCCGAGAATCTGGAAAAACCATTCGGATGTTTGCAAAAGAAGGAGGACTTGGGACATTACTATTAATCACAGTCGCAAATGAGACATACCTTGCTCCCGAATCCGAATTCACTTTAATGTTACCGAGCGCCGAACCAATGTTTTTTGGTAAATTCCTAAAAACTTGGGGAATTGAAGTCCAAGCCTTTGCCTCAGGCCCATATAAATCTTTTGCCGAAAGTTTTACTCGCAGCGAATTTTCAAAAGAGGCAAAAAAGAATTTAGAATCCCTCATTCTAAACTTACGTTCCGTGATTTTAGATGCACTCACAGGGGGAAAAAAATCCCTAGAATCCCTTTTTTACAAACCAATGTTATCTGCGGATGATTTACTTTCTTTTGGTGTCATTCAAGGGATTAAAACTGAAACTGAATTTTTTAGTGAAGATCGAAAACTTTTTTCCCCTAGTTTTCCCCTTCTTTACCAAACCGTAAAAGATTTTTCAATTCTACCGAAACGGAAACTGGAAGTTGTGGTACTTCCAATCGATGGAAACATTACTGGCGGAGACTACTTACATAAAAATAGAGAAAATGGTAAAATTGAAGCTTTTTCTCTCATACCCACTTTACAGGCATTAGCGGAAGATAAAAAAATAAAAGCTGTCATATTAGAAATTTCCTCTCCAGGGGGTTCTGCTTTTTATTCCGAACAAATCCACCAAGAAATTTTGGAATTAAAAAAATCAAAATTAGTAACAGCTTACTTTAAAGATACAGTAGCGAGTGGAGGTTATTATATTGCCACTGCCACAGACCATATCACTGCATCCCCTGTATGTATCACAGGTTCCATCGGTGCTGTGAGCATCCGAGCCAATTTACAAAAATTATATAAGAAATTTCAATTGAATAAGGAAGCTGTCGGGTTTTATCCGTTCCGTGACATCCATTCCGAATTCCAACCACTTTCCAAACAAAGTATTCAGTACTTAGAAGCACAAATCAAAAAAATTGAGGCTTTGTTTTACCGCCGTGTTTCGGAAGGAAGAAATATCCCACTGGAAACCCTGCCTAAAATTGGAATGGGAAGGGTGTATCTACCAACAACAGAAAATAATATTGTCGATTCATTAGGTGGCCTGCTTGATGCAATCAAACTCGTGAAAGAAAAGTTAGGCGGAAAGGCAATTTATGTGACTGAAGAATTACCAGCATACAACCTGAAAAATAAAATCCCGTTACTCGGTGGACTACTTGCTGAGTTAAATCTTTTGGAATCTCTCGGTGAGGTCTCTCTCCTTTCTCATACCAAAATCCATTGGAAAAACAGAAGGTAAAACTCTTAGGTAATAGAATCGTATTTCCAATCACCTATGCATGGTCCGAAGGAAACCTCTGGATCAGAATTAGTTATCTTCAGATGCTTTTTGCAAACGATTGAGAAGGCCTTCTTTGCCTTCTCCTTCTTTTGGCTCTTCACAATAGATGGTATGGATGCCTATTTGGTCACAAAATTCAAAAAATGCATAGAGTGCAGAACTGTATTCCCAGTTGGAAGAAACAAATTTCATTCGAGTAGGATCAATTGCCAGAGTCTCATCGCCGGGACTTGGATTTAACACATAGGAGAACCCAATCCAAGCAGTTTTGGAATCATTCCTGCACTTGCGAAACTCGGAGAGGAACTTTTCCGATGGGAGGAGTTTCACATTCGCTTTGGGAGAATAGTGTTTGTACTTCATCCCTGGACTCGGTGGAACAAACTCTCCCCTTTCCGTCACAGAATTTGGCATTACCAAATTTGGTAAAAAACGTTTCAGATCATTTGATTCGATGGAACCAGGCCGTAAGAGAACTGGAGGGTCTTCATACAACCCAACCACAGTGGATTCGATTCCTAAATTTGGTTCCTCAGCCACTAAAATCCCATCCACAACCCCATCAAAATACCGAAGAGCATCCGACATACGAGTCAGTGATGGTCTACCAGATAGATTAGCAGACGGTGCAGAGATAGGGGAACCACATTCCTCAATCCACTCACGGATGATTGGATTCTTTGGAATCCGGACCCCAAGGGTTGGTAACTCTTTTGGAAACACAATTGGATTTTTTTTAGGTAGGACAAGTGTGATAGGTCCTGGTGAAAATGTAAGTAACAAACGTTCTGCGATTTCACTCACTTCGCAGACGAACTTAATGCTTTCAATGGAAGAAAAATGAGCTATGAGTGGGTTGTCACTTGGTCTCCCTTTGATTTTGTAGATTCGTTTGCAAGCCTCTTCGTTAAAACTAGAGGCCCCAATTCCAAAAACAGTTTCGGTGGGAAACACAACCACTCCTCCCTTTCGGATGAGGTCCGCAAGCAAACGAACATCCGAAGAGATAAGTGTTTTCATGTTAAAACTGTTTTGTTTTTGATTTGGATTTCGATTGTGAATTGGAAACTTTTAGTGCTTCTTTTGGATCCAAATTTTGGATCGTCGTTTCTTCCTTTGGTTCCTCTTCCTCTTTTGCTTTTTCCACTGGTGGGAGTTGGCCTTGCACGAGTTTACTCAAATACACATTGATCTCTGGGTCATTGTCTGTTACGAGTTGCCAGAATGAAAAACCACCCAAATCATACTTACGAAGTAGGGTCATTTTTTCTTCAAAGGCACGTCTGTTCATATAAAACGCAACTCGGTCACAACCACCACTTGTGTACCACAAAGATGGATCTTCGTAAGCTCTGTTCTTATGTATGTCCGAAAACTTAGATAAGTTTCTCCAACTTGCCACTTTATTCTCTTCATTTAAGATGCGGTTGATATCAGTGGGTTGGCGGTTTTTGTGAGTTCCTGATTTGATCCTTTGTGCATCCGAATGGTAAATCGCTTTTGCAGATGCCTTACAATTGAGTGCCCAATCATACCCATAGGTTGGAATTGCCATATAAAGTTTGTGAGTTGGCACTCTTTTTTTCGCGTAAGAAATGATGTCTTTTAACCAAACGTTAGGTGCTTGTGGTCCAGGGCCTGGGTTATGGTATTTCCTTGGGTGGAGTTCATATGCCATAATTTTCACACGGTCTGCGTGTTTTGCGAGTACTTCATAATCATGAGTTGTTGGACCTCTCCAATTTTCACGGAAGTCCAAGTGTATGGGTTTGGAAAGGCCACGGCATTGTAGTTCTTTCTTTTTTGATTTTTCAGCTGGGGTTTTTGGGTGAACCGCCACGGAAATGAGTTTTCCTTTTTTATGAACTTCTTTCGCTAAAAGGGCAAAAAATTCCTCGAACTTTTCTTTTTTATCGCAAGACATCCCTTCGTAATCAATGTCGATTCCATCATACCCATAGGTCATAATTTCATTCACAATCACTTGGATGTGGTGGTCTCGGATGTCACTACGCCCACCCATACCAATGTTCTCTTGGATTTTTTCTTTTGGGTTTTCCCAACGGAAAATGGTAGGGATGATTTTGACTTTTGGATTTAAGGCACGGAGTTCTTGGACTCGTTCCTTTCGGGAAGTACTTGACCAACTGGAGATGAGTTCTCCGTTATTGGAAAGACCACCTTTCATTGTGTAAATGAACGGATGGATTTCATTATAGAGGTGGACTGTTTTTTTCATCGCCGTCCAGTCAGTGGACCAAGCGGAAGACCGAAAACTGACATTCTCATCTGGAACGAAGTTTGGTGCCTCCACAACTTCTTCTTCCACGGTGACAGTTTCTTTTTTCTCGCCCGTCTCCATTTCAGAGGGAGTGCCGAGAGAAGGAGTGGATGCTTCCACTACACTTGGATTTGTATTTCCCGTTTTAGGAAGGTCTTTCAAAACCAAAGTGGAACCTGAATTTTGCATGAGATTCATTCCCAAATAAAACGAAATGGCAGATAAAAAGAACCAAGAGGCAAATAATAAGGAATACTTCGCCACATTCGAAAGTGGGCGTTTTGGGGCATTAGGGGATTGTGATTCAGACATATACGTTTCTACTAAATTGATTATCGAACTGTTCAGAAAAAAAGAGTAGAGATTAATCGAAACCCACTCTATCTATCTGTATCCCATGATTTTTTAGGAGCCATTCTCTCCTAGTCGAAATTCATTTGGGGGGGAAAAGAAATCCATGAATGCCTTAAAACAAAAACCGGTGATCCTTTATACTGTCCTACTCAGTTTTTTTCTTACGTTTTTACTCCTTGCGGAACTTACGGGTAGTAAATTATTTTTTGCCTTTGGGTTTACCATGACAATGGGGGTCATCCCATTTCCCGTTACGTTTATCATCACAGACTTACTCAATGAATACTTTGGGCGTAAGGTGGTACGAGCCACAACCTTCCTTGGGATGGTAATGATTGGATTTGCCTACCTTCTCATCGTCATTGATATTCAAATTCCAGCAAGCCCTGATTCTCCGATTGATGATGTTTCCTTTGAAAGAGTGTTTGCCAATTCAGGTCTTGTGATCCTTGGTTCCATCATTGCTTATGTGATTGGACAGATGATTGATTTACATACCTTTCATTTTTTACGAAAAAAAACGAAGGGAAAACACATTTGGTTACGAGCTACTGGTTCCACTGTGATTTCACAACTCATTGACTCCTTTGTTGTGATTTTCATTGCCCTTGGAAAGTACCACCCAGTACCAAAACTTGTTTCCATTGCCAGTACCAATTTTTTATACAAAATGGGAGTTGCGATCCTCATCACACCCGTATTGTATGCCATCCACATTTACATTGATCGATACCTTGGAGAAAACTTAAAACAACAAATGTTCAAGGAAGCGATGGAAGAAGAAGGATATGAATCTTCCATCCAACCAGGGTAAATCCATGTTCAAACCAAGATCCGAACGATTATATACTCTCCTCGGTAAAACTCCTGTCAATATTGGACATAGAGGGGCAAGGGGTCTTGCTCCAGAAAATACACTTGTATCTTTTCTGGTAGGTTCAGAATCCACCCATTATTTTGAGTTGGATACCATGTTATGTGGATCTGGGGAACTGGTTGTCATCCATGATTTTACTGTTGACCGCACAACAGATGGAGAGGGAAAAGTTGCCGAGATCCCCTATCGTCAGTTAGCCGAGCTTGATGCAGGGGGATTTTTTTCCGAGGATTTTGAAGGTGAACAGATTCCAACCTTATCCCAGATTGTACAAACCTTACCTGATAATACAGTGTTTGATATTGAACTGAAAAGTGAAGGCAAAAGAGAAGAACGAAAAGAATTGGCGAAGGCAGTAGTCAAACTCATCCGCAAGTTCCAGTTACAAAATCGAATTTGGGTGAGTAGTTTTGATTGGGAACTAGTAGACTTGGTACGAAAAGAAGAACCGGAAGTTTTACGTGGTTTACTCATTGAAAAAGGAGATTCACTTAACGAAAATTATATGGAGTTTGAGCCAGATTTGATCCTCCCCCATTTCTCAGCATGTTCCAAGGAATTTGTAACCAAATGTAATTCTGAGTCTTTACTTGTGATTCCTTATACTCCCAATACAGAAGAAGAATGGAAAACTCTCATTGATGTTGGTGTCTCTGGTCTTATCACTGACTATCCCGATCGGTTGGCTCAGTTTTTAGCAAAATAAAGCCAGATCCAATTCCCCCAATGGTCTTCATATAACGAATACCCTTGGGTTGGCACTGCTTGTACCAATTGGCAATGGGAAAGGATTCTGTCTAGAGGGTCGTGTTGGTCCACTTGTAAAGTGAGAGTTCCTCCCCGAACAGGGCAATGTTCTGTTTCTTTCGAAAAAACAATTCGTAAACCAGACTCCAATTCTAGTTCCGCATGACCAAAACTTTCTTTCAGAACTTTGCCACCTAAAATGGATTGGTAGAAGTGCATAGGTTCGGAACAATTTTCACCACCCGCCAAATTGACAGAGAAGAGGTTTAACGGTTTGTTACGAGTCACAATTTGTTCTGGCATATGAATCCAATCCTAATCGTCAGAAATTTTTTCCAATCATATTTCTACTCATCTTGGAAACAGGCCAAAGGGAAAGAAGAAATGGTTTTGATACTATTTTTAAGTATTTCTAGTATCATTAATTACTTGTTATGCGAAACTATTTATTTTATTCCCTTATACTCTGCTGACCAACTGTATACACCACTATTTGTGAAAGATTGGATGAGAGGAGAAGGAATTTTACATTGGTATCTACCCCCTTCTCCCTATTTTTTTCCCGACATAGGGTGTATGGCCATCTTGTACTGGGTATTCCCTTTTTTGTATCTGCCTACTATTTACGGTGTGGTGCAAATGGTTTTCCTTCAATTAGGATTGTATATGGTTTTGTCATCGAAGGTATCCAAAGAAAAAACAATCCAATTCTTAATCTGGTTCCAAACCTTATTCACAGTCTTTTCCTTACTCGGTGCATCTTTAGGAGATAAACCCCTACCCTTGGTGCATTTTCTTTCGAATGCCCACCATAGTACAGGTTTTTTCTTTAGCCTATTCCTCGTAAGTCTTTATTACCAATTCCAATCAAATGAAAATCCCACTTCCTCTTTCCCAAAACAACCAGAGTATGATCACAAAACAAAGATAAATCGAAGTTTCTTATTTTCCAAATTGTTTTTACCAAAACCAGTTTCTAGGTTTCTATTTTTATTCGGTTTTAGCCTCTTATACATTTCCGATCGATTCTCTTTTTGTATTGGGATCTTTTGTTTGGTCATTATCAAATATTCGGAAATGGATTCTAAAGATTGGAAAATGTTGATTCAGAAAAAATCCATTTTTTCCTTTCTTTTCATTCCGTTTTATTTCATCATCATGGAACTCATTCTTTACTCCCTCAAAACAAAACTCCAGATTCCCAACAGTTTTGGAATTTTATTAGGTTCTCTCCAAACAAAAACATTCGGAGAAATTAGCTTCCTAACCATTCATTATGTATATGATTTTTCCAAACTGCTAGTGTATGAGAATCGATCCTTACTCGGATTGTTGTTTGTGTTCGTATTCTTTTTTCGTCGGTTTCCACACCAACTCAAACAAATGATTCTTTTGTTGATTCCAATTTTACTCTTCCTCCTTGTGGTGGTGGGTCGATTTACTTACCTCCATCCTTATCCCATTCGTTACCTCTTTCCCCTTTGGTTTTTGGGACTCCTTGGTGTCTCTTGGGGATTGGCAAAAAAAAGAAATCCAATACCTCTCCCCATCCTTCCCGTTTCCCTTCTCCTTTGGATTTTGATTTTCAGTTTTTTTCCCAATCCCCGAAAGGAAGTCCAAACCTTCTACCAATCGATTACCAGACAAGAGGTCTCCTATGATCTAGAAAAACCGATTCGGTTTTGGACAGAAGGCAAACAAACTCCAACGCCAGTGCAAGATGATGGGAAACCATACCGCTGGATCACAGGTGCTTTCCATACTCCTTGACAGACTTCGGGGAAACTATGATCTGGAAGGAGATGGAAGATTACGTACGGATTTTTGATACGACTTTGAGAGACGGTGAGCAGTGCCCTGGCGCTGCTATGAGTGAAGACGAAAAAGTAGAAATTGCGGGTCACCTTGCGAGGATGAAAGTAGATATCATTGAAGCAGGTTTCCCAGTCTCTTCCCCTGTTCAGTTCAAAGCAGTCGAAAGGATTGCTCGCGAAATTGAAGGTCCTACCATTTGTGGTCTTGCCCGTGCCCTCCGCCCAGATTTAGAAGCGGCAAGAGATGCACTAAAACCAGCTAAATCCAAACGCATTCATACATTCATTGCTTCTTCTCCCATCCATATGAAACACAAACTCGGGAAATCTCCTTCCGAAGTCCTAGAGATGGCAAGGATTGCCGTTCGAATGGCAAAAGACTTTGTACCCGATGTAGAATTTTCACCAGAAGATGCAACAAGATCGGAATGGGAATTCTTACGTGAGTTAGTTGAAGCTGTAATCGAAGAAGGCGCAACGACAATCAACATCCCAGATACTGTTGGTTATACCACCCCTCAAGAATACATGGATCTGTTTCAATTTTTAAAAACGAAGGTGAAAGGTGCGGACAAAGTCATCTTTTCTGCGCATTGTCATAATGACCTAGGCCTTGCCGTTGCCAACTCCCTTGCCACTGTCCTTGCGGGTGGACGCCAGATTGAATGTACCATCAATGGAATCGGTGAACGTGCAGGTAACACAGCCATGGAAGAAGTGGTCATGGCTTTAAAAACGAGAAAAGATACCTTTGGTGTGGAAACAAAGATTGATTCCACACTCATCACACGTGGTTCTCATTTAGTAAAAACCATTACAGGGATGGTTGTACAACCTAACAAAGCGATTGTGGGAGCCAATGCATTTGCCCATGAATCAGGTATCCACCAAGATGGTGTGATCAAAAACCGACAAACCTATGAAATCATGACTCCAGAGTCAGTGGGTTTAAAATCCAACCGTATGGTGCTTGGTCGTCATTCAGGTAGAGCTGGATTCAAGGACCGAATCATTCGTATGGGATTTGATCCAAAACCAGAAGAAATTGACAATGCATACAATCGGTTTTTGGAAATTGCAGATAAAAAAAAGGAAGTCTTTGACGAAGACATTGCTGCCCTTTTCCAATCTGAAATTAGCCGTTCACAAGTAGATGAAACTTATAAACTGATTTCTTTTGAACAAAATACTGGTTCCGACAAAGCACCTTATGCAAAGGTAAACTTACAAAGCAAAGGTGAAACAAAAGTTGGCGAAGCAAAAGGTGATGGACCTGTTGATAGTATCTTTAAAGCAATCAGTTCCGTGACTGGACTGTCCCCACTCTTATCTCGCCTTGTGATCTCACCTGTCACAGAAGGAACCGATGCGATGGCGGAAGCCTCTGTCACATTGGAGGACGGCGAACGCCGAGTTGTGGGTAAAGGGGATTCAACAGATATCATTGAAGCATGTGCCAAAGCCTACATCAATGCTTTGAATCGGTTGTAAAAAATGGCTTCAAAGGAAAACCAATTTGATCCAAAATTATTTGTGAGAAAGGAACTCCTAAATTTTTCTCCCTACACTCCAGGAGAACAACCAGGACTAACTACTTCCACAATCAAATTAAATACAAACGAAAATCCCTATCCTCCTTCTCCGAAAATCCAAAAAGCAATCGAGGAAGTGATCGAAAAAGGATTACTCCGAAAGTATCCCAATTACCATGCAAGGAAACTACAGGAACTCATTGCAAAAGATTATGATTTGGACCCAAACCAAATCCTGGTCACCAATGGTTCGGATGAAGCCTTACGTTTGTTATTCCAAACTTTTATTGGTCCAGGTGACACTGTTGTTGCACCTGACCCAACGTATTCCTATTACCCGGTGCTTACCGAACAAATGATGGTTGGAGCCAAATATAAAGCGGTTCCAGTCTTAGAAAATCTACATTTTGATTTTGATACTCTTAAAAAATCAGAAGGTAAGTTACTTTGTTTTGCCCATCCCAATGCTCCTACTGGTATCGAAGAACCTAAAGAAAAACTATTAGATCTAATTCGTTCTTTTCCAGGTCTTGTTTTGTCAGATGAAGCTTACATTGATTTTACCGATGGAAACGCTAGTTTAATGCCAGAGATCAAACACTATCCAAACCTACTGGTTTCTAGAACCTTTTCCAAATCATATGCCCTCGCCGGTCTTCGTGTTGGTTACATTGTTTCCTCACTTGAAACCATTTCCTGGATCCGAAAACTCAAAGATTCCTATAATGTTGGAATCATTGACCAAGTGATTGCAGAAACATCATATGAGGACAAAGAATATTTCCTAGAGAAACGAAAACTTGTTTTATCAGAACGTTCTCGCCTGAAAACCAATTTGGAATCCTTAGGTTTTACCATCCCAAACTCTTCTACTAATTTTCTATTTTGCAAACCAAAACAAGGAATTTCTCCAGAACACTTATACCTTTCCTTAAAGGAAAAAAATATCCTCATCCGGTATTTTTCCTATGGAATTTGTAAGGAATTCATTCGGATTACGATTGGAACAAAAGAAGAAAATGATATCCTTTTCCAGTCCCTAAAGGACCTAGTATAAAAAAAACCCAACAAAACGTCTGTTCTGTTGGGTTTCTATTTTGTTCATTTCTGTTTCTATAAAGTTAAAATCTCAATCCACCTTGATTCAAATTCATACTTTGTTGATTTATGAATTTCGAATTTCAATTTTTGTTTTTTTCGGTTCAATTTTTGGAATCGAAAGTTCTAAAATTCCGTTTTTCATTTTTGCAACAGCTTTTTCAGAATCGATCGCTTTGCTAATGGTAAACTTTCGGAAATAATTACCTTCTTTGTATTCCGCAAGTCGAACCTGACCTTTTTCTTCCGTTCCAATTTTGAATTTCCCTTCTAATTGGAGTTGGTCTTTTTCGATTGTAATCTCAACAGATGTTTCATCTACACCAGGCATTTCTACTCGGAATAAAATCATGTTTTCTGTTTCATAAACATCTACATTCGGAGAGTAAACCCTTACTTGTGGTTGAACATCCTTTACCCCAGCTCTTTCATCTAACGTTTGTTTATTATCTGTTGTCAGTGTACTCATATCGTCTTCTCCTTATCTTATCCGATGCTGATAGATACTTTTTTCGGTTTGTCTTCTTCTCTTCTTGGTAGGTGAATGTTTAAGACACCGTTTACGTATTTTGCAGAAACTTGTTCTTGGTTCACTCGGAATGGAAGTTCAAGAGTTCTATGGAATTCACCGTGGAAAATTTCCCTTCGATGAACTTCTGTTCCTTCTGCTAAATCTTCCGCCTTTTTCTTTCCGTGGATGGAAAGCATATTGTCTTTTACATTGATATCAATTTGGTCTGTGTCCATCCCAGGCAAAAGGCAAGTGACCAGTGCCTCATCTTCCTTTGTGTACACATTTACAGGAGGAAAATGCGATGAACTTCCGAATTGGTCATTCAAAATGGAACGAGTCAACTCATCGTTCAAACGATCAAAGTCTCTCCAAAACTGGTTAGTTTTTGTTTGTGGGTCTAGAATTCGAAATAACATGCAAAATCTCCTTTTAGCACTCTTATCCGTAGTCTGCTACTTTAGTTAGCACTCTACATATTTGACTGCCAATTGTCAATTCGAATTTAGAATTTTTGCATTCGGTAAAAAAAATTTTGTCTCATAGGGAAGGAATCCATAGTTTGGATGGCAATGGCTATTACGGATCAATTGAATGCACTTGGGATCCAAATCCCTCCCGTTCCAGCGGCTCTTGCTGCCTATATTCCTTCCAAACGTTCTGGTAATTTGGTTTTTACTTCCGGCCAACTTCCTTTGGTCGCCGGAAAATTACGAAAAATAGGAAAAGTTGGAAAAGAGGTCACTCTTGAGGAAGCGAAAGAGGAAGCAAAGCAGTGTTTACTCAATGCACTTTCGGCTTTATTATTGCAGATAAGTTCCTTAGACCAAATAAAATCCGTTGTGAAAATCGGAGTTTATGTGGCAAGTGATGAAAACTTCACAGAACAACACTTAGTTGCCAATGGAGCATCTGAACTTGTTGGCCAAATTTTTGGCGAAAATGGAAAACATGCGAGATTTGCCATCGGGGTGAGTTCCTTACCTCTTAATGCAAGTGTAGAATTAGAAATGACAGTTGAAGTAGAATGACAAATTCATTATTAAATTTATTGTCTGAATTTACAATTTTTCTAAAAGAAACCATCAAATTAATACCCGATTTACTTAAAGTTTGGTGGTTTTTAGGCAAACGGATTACATTATCATTATATAGTTATTGGAAAACAAAACTATTCTATGATAAAATATTTTTTATATTTTTATTCCTCCAACTTTTGTTTGCGGTTTTACCTTGGTTCCATTATGAGATTACTTTTTTTGAAAGTAAAGAATCCATCTCTTTAAGTCCGAAACTGAATTCGATTTTTATCTTAATCAGTTTACTTAATTTTTTCTTCTTGGGTTTTTGGAAATCTTCTTGGACAAGAATCTGGTTTTTTGCAACTGAAATGGTCTCTGCGATTATTGTGATATGGGGATATTTGGAACCAAAAAGAACATATTATGATTTTGTCAATGCAAGTGAGGTGACAACTCAAATCACATTTTACCTTTTCCTAGGCTCCTTGTTTTTTGCCTTTCTATTCGGATACTTAAGTTTTAAAAAAGAGGATGAGGTATTCCTACATTCCCATTAGAATATTTTGAATGGAAATGAAAATACCTTTCTCTAAGATTCAACCATCAAGTTTCTACTTCTAGTATTTCTAATTTTGAATTTCCGAGATTTTCTTGTAAGTCCACCAAAAATGCCTTCACTTTGTCTTTATGAAAAAGTAGTTTTTTCGATAACGGTTTGCCTATTTCCGAATTGATGATCCTTTGGATGGGCCTTGCTCCCATTGCCTTGTCATATCCGGTTTCCGCTAAATACCTGACCGCCTTCTCCGTGATGTCCAATTGAATTCCTTTTTCTTTTGCTTTATTTTGTAAAGTTTGAAACATTCGTTTGACAACTTGTTCAACAATGGCAATGGATAGGGAATTAAATTCTATGACTGCTGTTAAACGGTTACGAAACTCAGGAGTAAATGTCCTTTCGATTGCTTTTAATGAACGATCATCATAACGATCCGAATCAAAACCAAGAAGTGGTTTAGAACTTTCCTGTGCTCCTGTATTTGTTGTCAAAATTAGGATTACATTTTTAAAATCTGCTTTTTTCCCTGTACTATCTGTTAAAGTAGCATGGTCCATCACTTGTAAAAGGATGTTATAAATATCCTCATGGGCTTTTTCAATTTCATCAAAGAGAAGCACACAATGGGGTGTTTTGGTAATCGCATCCGTGAGTTGACCTCCTTGGTCATAACCCACATAACCGGGAGGGCTACCGATAAGTCGTGATACAGAATGTTTTTCCATATACTCACTCATATCAAAACGGAGAAATTGAATTCCCATTTTATCTGCGAGTGTTTTTGCTACTTCTGTTTTACCAACACCTGTAGGACCTACAAATAAAAAACTACCAATTGGTTTTCCTTCATCCCCAAGTCCCGAACGTGAATAATGAATGGCATCCACAATTTGATCGATGGCATGGTCCTGTCCAAAAACAATGGTTTTGATTTCGGAATCCAAGGATTCTAATTTCTTTTTGTCATCAGCTTTGACTGTTTTTTCTGGGATCTTTGCGATTTTGGATACCAAGGATTCAATTTCGAAAATACCAACAGTCTTTTTTGATTTTTCTTTGTTTTCGTCTCGTAACTTGACAAAGGCACCTGCTTCATCGAGAAGGTCGATGGCTTTGTCTGGTAAAAATCGATCCCGAAGGTGTAAGGTAGATAAATCCACACATGCTTCAATGGCTTTTTGGCTATAGTGGACACCATGAAAGGATTCATATTTCGGCTTAAGACCGTTTAATATCTGTATGGCGTCCTCTCTGGAAGGTTCAACCACTTCAATTTTTTGAAATCTGCGTGATAAGGCATGGTCTTTTTCAAAAATGGATTTGTATTCTTTATAAGTAGTGGTTCCAATACACTTAAGTTCACCATTGGCTAGGGCTGGTTTCATTAAATTTGATGCATCAAGACTCCCACCAGACACCGCTCCTGCCCCAACGATGGTATGGATTTCATCTATAAAAATGACCTTTTCAGGTTTTCCCACTAACTCTTGTAAAATTGCTTTTAGCCTTTCTTCAAACTCACCTCTAAATTTGGTTCCAGCCATGACAAGTCCCATATCCAAAGAATAAATTTCCAATCCCAATAAACTTTTAGGAACTTTTCCTTGGACAACTCTTTCCGCAAGGCCTTCCACAATCGATGTTTTACCAACTCCAGCTTCTCCCACAAAAATAGGATTGTTTTTCCTTCGTCTAGAAAGGATGTGGATTGTCCTTTGGATTTCCGTTTCCCTTCCAATACAAGGGTCTAATGTTCCTGATTTTGCTTTTTCGGTCAAATTCACACAGAATTTTTCCAATGCAGACTGTTTGGATTTACCTTCGGTTTCTTCCTCTAAGGATTCCTCTTCATAGGATTCTTCTGGTTCATTTGAATCGTTTTCTTTTTTCAATCCATGGGAGATGTATTTGATCACATCCAATCGTTTGATGTCTTGTTTTGCTAATAAATAACAAGCTTGGCTATCTTCTTCCCGAAAAAGAGCAACTAAAACATTATTTCCATCCACTTCTTCTTTTCCAGAATTCTGAACATGAAAGGCAGCAAATTGAATTACAAACTGCACACCTACCGTATATTTTGGTTGGATTTTTAAATTCGGTACGGATATGGAAGATAAATCCTCCTCAAAGTACGCAAGTAACTCCTTACGAAGTAAATCCAAATCACAACCCACATTTACTAGTACATCTTTTGTTTTTTCGTTATAGGTAAGGCCGTATAATAAATGTTCCAGTGTTACAAATTCATGATGGTATTTGGTCGCTTCTTTTTGCGCCAGTTCTAAGGTTTTTTCTAAATCTATTGAAAAATTCATATTTATTCCTCTTTTGCCAATTGGCATTGTAAGGGGTGACCAGCCTCATCAGCTAACTTATGTACTTCCTCTACTTTTGTGCGTGCAATGTCTAATGAATACACCCCACAAACAGCAGACCCTTCTGTATGTGCCTTCCACATAATTTGTCGTGACTCTTCCATTGATTTCCGAAAAACAACTGCTAAAACATAGACAACAAATTCTTGAGGTGTATAATCATCGTTGATTAAAATCACTTTAAATCGATTTGGTTTTTTGAAATGTTTTTTCTGTTTTTCTTTTTCAAGTAATTCGACGTTAAAATCGGTATATGACTTTCTTTTGGTTTCAGACATTACCCCTCCCTCAAGGCTTTGATAGGTGAATGTGCATTATATGCTTCAATATTCTCCCTTTCCATTTTGATCTCTTTTTCTAAATAGGATTCTATGGCACTTCTACCTTGTTCATTGTATATAAAATGAGAACTGTACATGGGAACTGTTTCATACCCTCTCAGGAATTTATGTTCCCCTTGGGCCCCTGCTTCAACTCTTTCCATTTTGTGTTCAATTGCATAATCGATCAATCGGTAATAACAACATTCAAAATGTAAATTGGGAATGTGTTCCAATGCCCCCCAATACCTTCCATACAAAAATCCATCTCGGTATAAATTCCAAGTACCACCGACTGGATCTCCATTTGGTTTAGAAGCAAGGACAAGGAGTAATCTATGGCGGAAGGATTCCACCATCTTTAAAAAGAACTTTCGGTTTAAGTAAGCCTGCCCCCATTTTTTAGTGTGGGTGTCCTGATAAAATTCATAAAAAAGATTTGCATGTTCTTCCTGAATGAGTTCCCCAGTGAGTGTTTGGATTTGTAGTCCTGTTTCTAATATTTTCTTACGTTCACTGCGAATGGACTTACGCCTCTCCTTGACCAAGGTAGACAAAAATTCTTCAAAATTTGAAAACCCACGATTGAACCAATGGTATTGGTGGGACAAACGGGGGTGAAACCCAGTGTTCTGAGAAACTGTTTGTTCTTTGTCCTTACAAAATAAAATGTGAATCGAAGAAACACCTTCACTCTCTCCAAATTCTTTTAAAGCCAATAAGAGATTCTGGCCTAACGAATCTTTTTCTGTTTCGGTCAAATTTGGATGGAATAAAATCCTAGATCCTGTTACGGGAGTGAAGGGAACAGCGACTGTGAGTTTCGGGTAGTAAGGTATACCCGCCCTATGGAAGGCATTCGCCCATTGGAAATCAAAGATATATTCCCCATAGGAATCTTTCCGTAAATAACTGGGGATAAGACCCAGAAGTTTTCCTTCTAACCTGGCAGAAACAATAACCGGTTTCCAATCTGATTTCCCAATGCACCCTGTTTCTTCCAATCCAGACAAAAATTCAAATTCTTGGAAGAGAGAATCACTAGGAACCAGTTCGTTCCACTCTTCCTTTTTGAACTCAAAAAAACTATGGGATATTCCTATCTTAATTGTTTCATCCACTCAAATGATTAGACTCTAATGGGTTTCTTCTTGTTTTAATTGTTTTTTCCGAATGTGTTCAATGAGCCGAACCAAACTTGGATTTTCAGGATCAAGTTCGAGAGCAGAACTCAGTATATTTTCAGCTCTCCCATAATTTTTATCGGCTAAGTAGGTTTGTCCCAAATTGATTAGGTTTTTGACATGATTTGGATCACGGAGTCGCACCCTTTCTCCAAAATCAATGGCAGTTTTGATATCTGCTACTTTCCTTGCACAAAATGCAGTGATGTACATGATCTCTGTGTCCATTGGCCGAAGTAAACTATAGTCTTTAGCCATTTTTTTAGCATTCCCATAGTCTTTTAGTCTCAAATACAACTGAATGAACTTCTTTTTAATTTCTGGAATGTTTTCCTCTAAGGAATGTGCTTTTTCTAAATAGGTAACCGCTTCCTGCAAATCTGAAGAATCACTTGCTTCTTTGGCTTTTGCAAGTAATGATTGGATTTCTTTTAATTTATCTTTTTCAATTTTATAACGTTCTTTTTCTTCAATGAAAGAAACACGTAACATCGATAAGTCGTCAGTCAAAGCTCCAAATTTCGCCATTTCATCATAAATTAAATCAAGTTCCCCTTTTCCCGCTTCTACCATCTTAAGAAATAGTTTTTCATCTTCATTGATGACACGTTTTCCATCTTCCGTATGCGAAATTAATAAATCATCACGTCCATCCGAACCAGCAATCAAGATATCACCCGCTTCCAATTGGAATGTTTTGATGTATAAATTCCCTTGGACACCTGATGTTCCCAATTTTCGGAACATCAATTCGTTTTCGATAAAACTGGCGATTCCATCTCTATACAAAACAATCCATGGGTGTTCGGCATTGATAAAATATAGTAATCCTGTTTCATTGTCCACAACACCTAACACAAGTGACACAAGCATTGAACCGTCAAATCCTTCAAAAATCTTATGAAGTTCTAAAAATGTATTTTTGATCCAACGTTCTGGATACGTATTTCTGGCTTCACTTAAAAGTTGGGTTCTTGTGATAATGGATTCAAAAACAGAACCTAGGACAAGGGCTCCACCAGCACCTTGCATCGATTTACCCATCGCATCTGCATTTAAAAATACCGTGTAAGAACGATTGTTGAGTACGATCTGATTGGCAATATTGAGGTCACCACCAATCTCCTTTTCATATTGTTTGAATGTGAATTTTTTCTTTTGTTCTAATAAAAAGTCCACACGTACATTTTGGTGTTTTGCATGATTGGTATGAAATGGTTGTAATAAGAGAGAAGTTAGAAAATAGTCTCCATCCTGTTGGTGTTTTAAGGATTGAACTTCCTTTAGTGTATTTTCTAATTCTCTTGTGCGTTCTTGTACTTTTTCTTCCAGCTGTTCCGCATACTGTTGCAATTTTTTACGAGCAGCTTGGATCGAACGCACCATCCGGTTAAACGACCTCGCCATAAATCCGATATCATCTTCAACATGCACCGTTAACCGGTATTCCAAATTTCCAGAGTTAACCTCCGTTAATCCTTCAATGATTTGTTCCACTGGTCGAATGAGGGCGATGAGAAAAAACAATCGATATCCCAAAATCACAAGTACGGCAAGAGCAAGTAATCCGATGATCCAAGGCAAAGTCACTTCGTGTTGGAAACTTCTGTAATCTGTGTAGGGATAACCAACCTCATGAACGATTTCATTTTTTTTATCAACGATCAGGTAACTTACATAAAATGAAAAATCGGGGGTTTTTGTATCAAACTTCACTTGGCCACGATAGTTTCTTTCGCCATGGTTAGGCATGGGTGAAAACATTTGGTCTAAAGTCTTGGATTTTAATTCTTCTGATCGATCAGAAGTGAGAATTTTCCTTGCCTCGGCGTAAAATCCAGAGAGTGCCCCCTCTTCGTTTTTGACAAGACCAGATGCTTTTTCTGTAAAATTGGAAACAGGAATTTCTCTCAGTTTATTACGTGTGTATAAAATTTTACGTTTTTCAGATTCAATTTCTGAAATTAATTCTTTGGGAGAGGAGATTCTATCCTCTTTTAGCAATCGTTTGATTTCATTCGAATAACCTTTACTGGTTTCTGGCAATCGGAGTAATAATTCATTTACTTTTGATTTCCAATTTTCACTTTTCTCCAAAGATAAGATCATCTCCAAGGCCCACACATTGTAAAACTCAGCTTCATATCCGTTTGGTTCCACTTTGGTTTCTTCTAATCCTTTGTGTGTGACAAAAGATCTGTTTTGGATATCATAGGAATAATGGAAACTTGGAACTTGGTCAGTTTCCAATCCCGCAATATAATTTTTTGCCCTTGCAGTATGCACCAAATCATAGTTAGATTCTGTTTGTTGGATCACAGAATAAGCAACAAGTTGTAATATCAATAAAAACGAAGCTAACGAAATACCGATGATTCTTGATAAAATAGTTGTTTTGTCTTTTGTATTATTGATATAAACAACATTGGCAACAAATAAACCAACAACCAAAACAAGGTCAGTAATCGTTTGATACAAACCCCTTCCAATCGCCCCATCTCTTGACAACACATTCAAAAAACCAGGAATCATTGTAATGAGGACGAAGGAGATCAGAATGCTAATCAAAGTGAACTTTGATTCTTTTGGCATTTTGAATAATTGCAGGATGGCGACAATGGTAAAGGAAACAAAAAAGACTAAAACGATAACTGCATATGCTTTATAAAAAATAGGAACTGGGAAATCCCAATAATGGCCACTGAAAAAAAACAATCTACCAGCTGACAAACTGATGTACACAAAAAATGCAGTCACAAGTACAACCACACTACTTAAGATCCAAAAAATTGCTTTTTTAAGCCTTGGGAAATAAATTTCAGGATAACTTAAGAAAAATCCAGTGAGATAAACAGAACCAGCCATCGCACCTATGATCACAAACCATCGCATATAGGCTGATGCTGGGCCCATAAAGGAAAAGTTGATCAAGTATCCGAAATGAAATAAACCCAGCCAAAGTGTTCCCATTCCTAAGTTGTAGGTGGCTTCTGATTTCTCTTTGACCGTTAGAAATAATTGTGCATTGTAAAAAGTAAAGATCACTCCGACGAGAGAGCCGAAAGTATAAAAATCAAACGCTATGTTTCCCCAAGAATCCATGGATGAAAACCCTAACATATATCCAAATCATGTCAACTTCGTATTTGATTTCCCAAACATTTGGTAAAGGAAGTATAAAAAAATAACGAGAAGGATAGCAAGAATCGTTCGATTGTAGAATGATAGTATAACAATGATTTGGTTCCAATTCGAACCGAGGAAACTTCCACCGAATAAAAGTAACCCACACCATAACGAAACGGCAACAGAATAGAGGATTACAAATTTAATGATGTTCATTTTGGACATTCCTGCGACGATCGAAACAAAAAAACGAATCCCTGCTGAAAACCTTGAAAGTAAAACCACTACATTTTCGTATTTTCGAAACCATACCAAAGTCTTATGCAAACTTTCTTCATGGTATAGGTTGGATAAAAAAGGGATCCTTGTTCGTTTCAGAAATTTCAAAAACGATTCCCCAAAATAATACATCACGAGGCCCCCAAAAAGATTCCCTAAAAACGTTGCGATGACAACGGAAACAAAGGAGACTGGAGAGTTGGGTGCAGAGGATATAAAACCCGAAAAGACTGTGATTGTATCACCCGGCCAGGGTGGGAAAATATTCTCCAGAAAGTTCGAAAAACAGAAAAAACCCCAAAGGAATAGTGGTGGTAATTCGAGAATTTCTTTCATTATGGCTTCGAACGGGATGGATTCTAACACAAGAAGAAGGATAAACCTTTCTTGGGATAGGCAACAAAGATTTTAAAAAATGAATGGAAGGAATCAATACTAGGACATTTGCTTTCCCTAATGCTTCGATTTTTTCTCTTTTCACTCCTTGTGTTTTGGCAATGTACTCCGAACAAACAAACGGAGACCTACCGGTTTGACCAAATCATCGTGACAAAATTCCCTACAAACCCACCCCCCGCTTTCCCACAGTCTTTTTTTCCAGAAAAATCTACCTTCCTTCAATCAAGTGAATTCAAAACCAGTCACATCCATACAAAAGAAGCTTTTTTACTGTTGGAAACTCCCGAGTCATGGGAAGAAATCCAAAAACGGATTGATTACCGAGTGAACCAAGGTGATTGGAAACTCATCGAAAAAAATGTGAATGAAACAGAAGTTTCCTATCTTTTGGAAGGGTTTATTAAAAAATCATTATCGATTTATCTAACTAAAAATGAATCAAACAACCAAATTCGTTTTTACTTTAAAAAACACTCTACCTATTAATCATGAATTGGATCAAAAATAAAAACGAAACGATCGTCTACATTCTGTTAGCAGGGATTTTTCTCGCTACCTGTTTTACGTTGTTTTTTGTATTCAAACCATTTTTATGGTCCAGTTTTTTAGCCTTATTGTTTTATTTAACCACAAGAAAACTTCACAAACGATTAAAGAATGTATTGGGTGTTAAATTTCATGGCCTATCTCCCTATATCATGGTCATTCTGATGCTCGCTTGTGTGTTTATTCCTTCTTATTTAATCGTATCAACGCTCATCCGTGAATCTTTAAATTTAGTCAGTTATGTAAGAAACCAACTCACAGAAGAATCGGTTGTTTCGCTTTTACTCAATAGTCCGATGTTGACAGACTTTTTTACCGAGAATGAATTTTTTTGGATCAAACTTCCGATTCTTTACCGCGAATACGTGGGACAACACATGGACATTCTCAATTTAGATTCCATTTATAGTTTATTAAAAAATTCTTCTGGTTTTTTACTTGGGTCATTTGAGGTTCCTGGAGCCATCATCTTTAACGGATTTTTTACATTCATCTTACTCTTCTTTCTCTACAAAGAAGGAAGCCGAATGGAACATGGGTTGTTTTTACTTTTACCTTTCCCCACAGAAATAGAAGAAAGGCTTGGACGTAGGATCGAAGAAGCCATACGAACAGTTATGATGGGGAATTTATTCATCTCACTTTTACAAGGTGCATTGATTTATATTCTTTTACTTTTTACATCTGTATCAAACAAGTTTTTACTTTCCAGTATCGCTACTATTTTTTCTCTCATACCTGTCGTTGGTACATCCGTGGTTTGGTTTCCCATTGGACTTTATATTGGACTTGTCCAAGAAAATTGGACAGGTAGTGTACTTTTTATGATTGCAGGTGGGGCAAGTTATCTCATTTTAGAAAACTTTGTAAAACCAAAACTCCTTGATAAAAAACTCAAAACTCACCCATTTTTAATTTTCCTTTCCCTTATTGGCGGTTTACAAGAGTTTGGTGTTGCAGGAATCATCATTGGGCCAATGGCATTAACTCTCGTAATCATCTTATGGGATTTTTGGAAAATATTTCGAGAAACTCGATTCCAAACAACGTAAATGGAAACAGCTGATTCTTCCCTTTCAGTCAGTGAAGTCAATCGCCGTATCAAGGCGAAATTACAAGACTCTCCTGAATTTAAGAACTTTTGGATTCGAGGAGAAATTTCCAATTTCAGCCAAACCAATAGTTCCGGTCATATGTATTTTTCCTTAAAAGATACAACAAGTGTGATTAAATGTGCGTTTTTTTCCTTCCAAGCCAAAAACTATAAAGGAACTCCCTTACGAAACGGAATGGAAATCTTAGTATATGGTTCTGTTTCTGTTTATGAACCAGGTGGTTATTATAGCATCACGGTCCAAAAAATTGAAGAACTTGGGGAAGGTGATATCCTCCTTAAAATCGAAAAATTAAAAAAATTGTTAGCAGAAAAAGGGATATTTGACGTTTCCCACAAACGACCGTTACCTAAATTTCCAAAACGATTGGGAATTGTTACCTCACCTAAGGGAGCTGCTGTAGAAGACATCATACGCATTGCAACAGACCTCAATCCTTCCATTCAAATTTTAGTATCTCCATGCCTTGTCCAAGGAGATGGTGCAGAAAATTCAATCATTGAAGCCATTAAAGAAATTAATGATCCAAAATGGGAAGTAGATGTGATCATTGCAGGGCGTGGTGGAGGATCCTTTGAGGACTTAATGGCATTTAACCAAGAAGCAGTTGTGATGGCGTATTACCATTCACGGATTCCCATTATTTCTGCGGTAGGACACGAAATTGACCGAGTTCTTACGGATTTAGCAGCAGATGCAACGACACCTACTCCTACTGCAGCTGCAAAATTAGCAATACCCAATGTGTCTGATACTCTCATCCGTTTGGATGAAATGGAAGACCGATTACGTTCCGCTCTGACAGGTGTTATAAGGATCGGAAAAGAAAAGTGGTCAGGTGTAACAAGTAGAGTGGTTTTCCAAAACCCAAAAGCGGTGTTAGAACCTAGGCAAAATCATTTGGATGAATTATTAACCAAAATTTCTCTACTAGGTAAAAACTACCTTGTCAAAAAACAAAGTGAATTCCAAAAATTTGATTCTTTCCAACAAACTTGGAAATCCCATCTAGAAAGAGTCAAAACAAAATACAAACTCGCAGAACAACGATTAGATCACTTTTCTCCATTAGGTACACTCAAAAGAGGATTTTCGGTTCTTCGTAATACAAACAAACAAGTGATCTCTTCCATCACACAAATTAAAGAAAAAGAATCATTGGAAGTTTTTTTATTCGATGGCAAACTCCAAGTGGAAGTAAAAGAAATAAAATAGGACCAAACGATGGTAGAAAAAAAAACAATCAGTTTTGAAGAAGCAATCCGTGAATTGGAAGACATTGCAGAAAAATTAGAACGTGGAACTTTGTCTTTAGAAGATTCAATCAAGGCATATGAACGTGGAATGGAACTGAAAAAAATATGTTCAGAACGTTTGGTAGATGCAGAAGCTAAAATTGAATTTTTAACCAAAGCTCCCAATGGTGAAGTAGTGAAATCAACTGTGAAAAAAAAGAAGGAAGAGACAACTTCTAATAAAGCGGAAGAAGATTTATTTTAAAGAATGAATTTCCAAGCCATTTTTATTTTAGCTTACCTCCTTGTGACAATCGGGATTGGGGTGTATGCAGCAAAAAAAGTAAAAAATTCAAAAGACTTTATCCTTGCAGGTAGAAGTTTACCCTTACCCATTTCAACAGCAGCATTATTTGCCACTTGGTTTGGTAGTGAAACGATTCTTGGTTCCTCTGTCGAATTTGCAAAAGGTGGATTTTTATCCGTAATCCAAGATCCGTTTGGTGGTGCTCTTTGTTTATTTTTACTTGGATTGGTGTTTGCTAAATACCTTTACCGAATGCAAATCCTTACCTTTGGTGATTTTTATAAAAACCGTTATGGTAAAAAAATGGAATTCATTGCAGGTATTTGTTTAATCTTTTCCTATTTTGGTTGGGTAGCTGCTCAATTTGTTGCACTCGGAATTATGGTACAAATTTTATTTGGGATGAACCAGTTTACAGCCATTGTCATTGGAGCATGCCTTGTTGTTTTTTACACGTATTTAGGTGGGATGTGGTCTGTTTCCTTAACCGATTTTTTTCAATCCATATCCATCATCATAGGTCTCGTCGTTGTGATCATTGAATTGAATGGAATTAAACCTATCTGGACATCTATCTCAGAAAAACCAGATGGTTTTTTTCAATTTTTTCCTGAATCCAATTACCATGCCTGGACTTTGTATCTTTCGGCTTGGATGGTTGTTGGTTTTGGTTCCTTACCCCAACAAGATATTTTCCAAAGAGTGATGTCTGCTAAATCAGAAAAGGTAGCCATACGTGCATCTTATTTATCTTCCGTATTGTACTTGTTATTTGCAATGATCCCTCTCTTATTAGGACTCCATGCAAAAAGTCTAATTCCAGAATTTGATTTAAATTCAGAGACTGGGCAACTTCTGATCCCAACTATGATCTCAAAATTTTCTAGTCCTTGGATTCAGGTTTTATTTTTTTCAGCATTAATTTCTGCTATTTTATCAACAGCTTCGGGTGCAATTCTCGCTCCCTCTTCTATATTATCTGAGAATATTCTAAAATATGCATTCAAAGATATGAACGATAAAAAACTCCTTTTACTCTCACGGGTATCGGTTCTCATCATTGCAGGGATATCATTTTTACTCGCAGTGGGAAAACCTTCGATTTATGCACTAGTCGAAGATTCGGGTGGGATCTCTCTTGTTACCCTATTCATTCCCATGGTATTTGGTCTTTTAAGCAAAAGAGCAGATGAACGTTCTGCTCTGTTTTCATTGTTTGTTGGTATCGTTACTTGGCTTATCTTGGAAGTCTATGGGGATGATATGACAAACCATTTTTATGGAACAATCGCCAGTCTCATCGCCATTCTTTTTGGTATTTATTGTTTCCCTAAAAAAGAGAAATCTCAAGTAACCACGTAAACACTTGTTTCATATCGATTCCCAAGGCTTTTGCTTGTTGTGGGATTAGACTTGTGCCAGTCATACCTGGTAAAGTATTCGTTTCCAATACATAGGGAATACCGTCTGAGATGATAAAATCAGTTCTGGAATAACCCTTACAGCCCAAGATCACATGGCATTTTAAACTGTAATCTTGTAATGTTTGCGTTATTTTTTCACCAACAGGTGCCGGAGTGATTTCTTCACTTGCGCCTTTTGTGTATTTTGCTTCAAAATCAAAAAATTCCGACTTGGGTCTGATCTCTGTTGGAACAAGTGAAAATGCATTTCGCTTTTTCCCTTCTGGTTTTTCTAAAACACCAATTGAAACTTCTGTTCCAGATACCAATTTTTGAACGAGGACACGGTCTTCCGATACAAATATTTTATCTACGAGGGTAATTGCTTCTTCAGGTGTTTTTGCCATTCCTGTATTGACACTTGATCCACCTAACGTGGGCTTAATGAAAACGGGATACGAAAATGGTAAATTTAATAGAACTTTTCTGGGATCAGATTGAACTCGGTCCAATTCCAAAAATGGAGCAACTGGGATTCCTATCGATTGGAAGAGTAAATTCGCTCTAAATTTATCCATCGCAAGGGCTGATGCCAGTACACCAGACCCTGTGTGAGGAATGCCCATCGTGTCCAAAAATCCTTGGATTCTACCATCTTCGCCCGCTCCTCCGTGTAATCCGAGGAAGGCGGAAGTAAACCCATGTTTCCCTAATTGACTCGGATCACTCGAGGTTTCAATTTGATTGGACTTGTTAAATTCTTGTGAAAATTCAGTTTCAGATTTTCCCGTTGGGTCAGGGTAATTTGGATCTGTTATCGTTGGGATCCAAAATTTTCCGCTCATGTCAATGTAAATGGGGCATACGTCGTATTTTTCCCTATCAATTGTAGCGAATATAAAAGCTGAGGAACGAATGGATATGATATGTTCTCCAGAGACCCCTCCGAAAAGTAATGCGATTTTTATTTTTGGCATGAAATCACTTGATTCCTTTAGATGAAAGTGAACGATATTGAAATTACGTGGATTCCCGCTTTAAAATTCAATTCGGATTTGTTTTTTCTCTTTTCATTATTACTTCCTCATTATTTGCAAAAATTCCAAATTCTTTTACCGAAGATATCAAATCAAATTATTCTCAATTTTGGTTTTTATACGAAAGCGAAACCAGGGGCAGACAGAACTTCTTTGCCATTCGTCCTTTTTATATGTCTTTCTCTGACAAAACTTACGCCTTCCGATTTCATAGTTACCTTTCCCCCATTTATTACAAAGAAGAAACCAATTATTGGTACACTTGGTCTTCCTTATTTTTCTTTAGTGGGACTGGTTTTAAACATGAAGAAGGTGATGAAGACGAAGACATTTTATTCACTCCGCTTTTTTTATGGGGGAAAGGAGAATCACAAAGAGAAAATTATTATAGTGTCTTCCCTCTGTATGGAAAAATTAGAAACAAACTCTCTTACCAAGAACTAAATTATGTTTTATTTCCCATCTATTCTGAGTGGAGATATAAAACATATAAAGCAAGGTCAATTGGTTGGCCTTTTGTCATGTGGGGTGGTTCGGAAACAAGAGATGACTTTCGGATCTTTCCTTTGTATTCGAAGAAATCACATGAAGGTAAATACAAACGTTATTCGGTCCTATGGCCTTTTTTCCAATGGGGAGAGGAGAGGTTAGATAAAAAGGAACCAACTTCGTATCAGATTTTTTTTCCGTTCTACAACCAAAAAAGTTCTGTCGACGGGAACATGAAAAGTTATGCCTTTCTTTGGTTTCCTTTGCTCAACTCACTTTTTTCGTATGGTTATGACAAAAAAACGGGACAAACGAATTACACAGCACTCTTTATTTTTTTCCAATATACAACTTCAGTCAAAAAAGATACAGAGAAACTTGTGTTTTTTCCATTTTATGGTTATTCTTATTTTGCCAACAAAGAAGCCGAATTTATCACTCCATTTTATATCCGATTGTCTCAGAATACCTCTCATCTCAAATCAACTTCTCATTTTATCTTACCATTTTATTCCCATATGAAAAATGAATACGTCCAAACAGGAAGGGAAGATTATTATTGGAAACTTTGGCCTTTCTTTCGTTACCACAAAGATCCGGAAGGGAATTTTGGGTGGAATACACTCGCGATCATTCCCGTTCGTTTTGAAGTGATGGAAGATGTTTGGGAACCAATTTTTTCTATCATTGAATATAAGAGGTCATCTAATGGAGAAAAACGATTGCACTTGATTACTAGATTGTACACTCATCGTTGGACTCAAGATGAAACTCATATCCATATCCCTATCATAATGGAATATTCAAAAACCAATTCAGGATTTTCATATGATTTTGCCTACGGACTTTTTGGAATTGATACAAGGGAAGAAACAAATCATTACAAACTCTTTTGGTGGAAAATATGATCCAAATGTATCGTAAAACCATTGAACCCCTTTTGTATGCAATTGGTTATACTGTATTGTTATTATTTCGGGCCATTGGACAATCCCACCATTTGTATTTCAAACGCCGTGAAATCTTAGAACAAATGTTTATCGCTGGAGTTGGATCGTTATTTGTTGTGTCCATAGTATCAGTTTTTACGGGTATGATCCTTGGGATTAACACAGGACTTGGTCTCCGCGATTTCGGGGCAGAAGGACAAATTGGACTACTCCTTACAATCACCTTAACAAGGGAAATGTCTCCCTTTATGACATCCCTCATCCTTGCAGCGTCTGTTGGTTCTGCTATGGCTGCCGAAATCGGAACGATGAAAGTATCTGAAGAAATTGATGCTTTAGAGGTTATGTCCATTAATCCAGTCCGATACCTTGTGATGCCAAGGATAGTTGGATTTTCCATTATGGTTCCTGTTCTATGCGTTTACTCTTCCGCCTTAGGAATATTAGGTGGTGGAATTGTTGGACATTTTCAATTAGGGATTGATATCATTAGTTATTTCCAAGATGTTTATTACCGAATTTCATCAGTGCCTGGACTCAAAGATTTATATGTTGGTCTTTTGAAAGGTTATGTGTTTGGTATTTCCATTGCTACCATTTCGTGTAGCCAAGGCCTTCGTACAGAAGGTGGGGCCATTGGCGTGGGCCAAACAACGAGGAAGGCGGTAGTCACTTCCTTTCTCATGGTGATTTTTTCAGGGTATGTGTTAACAGCCCTCTTCTATAAGTAAGGACAGTATGGAACCATTTGCCATCGAAATGAAAAATGTGCACAAAGCCTTCGGCAAACGTAAAATCCTCCGAGGTATGAATTTACAAGTGAAACAAGGAGAAACAATGGTGATCCTTGGACCCTCTGGAACGGGAAAATCGGTAAGTCTCAAACACATCACAGGTTTACTTGACCCAGATGAAGGAGATTGTTTTATTTATGGAGAGTCCATAGTCCATGCGAATGAAAAAAAACGAGAAGAGTTACGTTCCAAGTTAGGTGTTCTTTTCCAATCGGGGGCACTTATCAATTGGCTTACTGTGTATGAAAATGTAGCCCTTCCCTTACGAGAACATAAAATCGCAGATGGTGTGGAACTGGATCGTATTGTGATGGAAAAATTACAATGGTTGGATTTGGTTCCGGCAAAAGATACCCTTCCCAGTAATATTTCTGGTGGGATGAAAAAACGTGTGGGGCTTGCACGAGCTCTCACATCCCAACCAAAAATTGTCATGTATGACGAACCAACCTCTGGCCTTGACCCAGTGATGTCCAATGTCATCAACGACCTTGTGATTCGTTTACAAAAAGAGTTAGGCCTCACATCCATTGTGGTTACCCATGATATGAATTCTGCGTATCGAATTGCAGATCGCATCAGTTTTTTATATGAAGGAAAAGTCCAATTTTGTGGAACTCCTGAAGAGATCCAAGTGTCCAAAGATCCAGTGATCCAACAATTCATTCATGGAAATACAGTAGGTCCGATGATACTCGACCACTCCGAATTAAAAAAAGGAAAATCCAATTGACTTTGTTCACACAATTAGGAGAAATTTAGGGAATGCCTACCATAGGTCGCGCACTCATTGTTGGTCTTTTATTCATTTTTTCACTCGTTGCCGTTGGGTATTTTACGATTGTAACGGAAGGTGGACCGTTCCAAAAGTCAGGTTACCAACTCCCTGTTTACTTCCCTGATGCAGAGGGGATTAAAATTGGAAACAAGGTCACCATCCACGGTGTTCCGTTTGGGTATGTTTCTAAAATCCGTTTGGTACAAATTGATGAAATGGGCAATTTATTGCCTGATGGAGAAACGGGGATTGGAACGAAGGTAGAACTCACGTTACTCCTCAAAGGTAAGGTCCAACTTTTTTCCAATTACGAAATCACAATCAAAAACGAAAGTTTACTCTCTGGTCGTGTGGTTGCCCTTGACCCAGGATCCAAATACCCTGTGGATCCCAAAACCAAAGAATACATGATGGCAGAAGAACCACTCAGTAAGATTGAAATTTCTCCCAAATCGGGGAAACTCCTTCCCATCCAAGGGAAAGTCACCCAAGACCCGCTTGTCTCTTTGTCTGAACTCATCGCAGAAAACAGGTCTGATATCCGTAAAACCGTGCAAAACATAGCGAATATCACAGGAAAAATCAATGAAGGTCAGGGAACACTGGGAAAACTCATCAATGAAAGTGATGTTCATAAATCTGTGAATACGACCTTGGGAGATGCCCAAGTGGTTCTGAAAGAACTTAGGGAAGGATTGGAAGATACAAGGGAACAAGCCCCCGTCACAAGTTTCATCCGTTCTGCTCTCAGTGCTTTTTAAGGACTAACACGGAGAATACGGTCCCTTTTGTAGCAAAATTTAGGGTAAAATCCTGGTGTTTCGGGCCGTCACAATTCCACCACACTGTTGTAAAAAAGAGACATTTTTTTGGATTTCGGTTTCGGTTTTGGTATTGTCCGAGGTCAGATTCCTACAATTTTGTATGTAGGAACTGATTATGCAAACGGCAATCCACAGAAAAACGATCCAAAATTCGATTACGCTCAAGGGAATTGGCGTCCATTCTGGAAAAGTGGTGACCCTTCGCCTCCATCCTGCCGAGGCAAATACGGGACTTATCTTTTATCTCTATCGAGGCACCCAAAAAGTCAGAATCCCCGTAACTCTAGACCATGTAGTCGACACGAGTAACGCAACTACCATCGGGGACGGTGGTTCCAATCGGGTGCAAACCATCGAACACTTACTCGCAGCAGTCCACACATTAGGCATTACAGATTGTATTTTTGAAATTGATTCCGTAGAAGTTCCGATTATGGACGGATCTTCCCTTCCGTTTTGGGAAGGAATTCGTTCCGCAGGGATTCGTGTCCTTGACGAAACCGTGGAACCCATCACCATCACAAACCCGATTTGGGTGGTTGACGGGGACAAATACCTCGTTATGCTCCCTTCAGATGAATTAAAGGTCACTTATAGCATCGATTTTAACCACCCACTCTTAAGAGGACAATCCTATACAACGACCCTAGACGAGTCCATTTTAGGAACAGACATTCTCCCTGCGAGAACCTTTGGGTTTTTAAAAGATGTGGAAGCCCTCCAAGCAAGAGGACTTGCCATGGGAGGTTCCCTCGACAATGCAGTGGTTCTCACTGACGATGGTTACCTCAATGACCATTTGCGTTATGACAATGAATGTGTTCGCCATAAAATCCTAGACCTTGTTGGAGATTTAGCAGTCATGGGTCGCCCCTTCAGAGGTCACCTCATCGCTTCCAAAGCAGGACACGCCCTCGACATTTCGCTTGCGAAATGCATCATGAGCCAAGTCACAGGAAACGAACTCACACAGTACAAAAGCAAACGGATTCCTCTTTTCTCTAAAAAAGAAGCAACTCGGTAGTTCTGATCTTTTTTTACTTTCCAAACTAGACCAAACCAAAAGTATTTTTGGCATAGGTTCGGATGGAAGAAAAAACCACATTTAAAGGCATCTCTGCCTACCCGGGAACGGTCTACGGAAAGGTATTTCGTTGGAAACAATCCAAACGGAAACGGGAAGATCGTACGGACTTAAGTCCTGATGAAATCAAAGAAGAAATTGAACTCTTAAAAAAAGGGCTTCAGAAAACGGAAGATGACCTAGCTGACCTTGTACAAAAATCCAAACAGAATGTCGAACTTTCAGAAATACTAGAATCCCAAATTGTTTTTTTAAACGATCCACTCTTTCGTGCTCGAGTCTTTGAACGAATTGCACAAAACAATGAGTCGGCGGGACTTGCACTAGAAACAGCCGTGAGTTCCTTGTATGATGAATTCCAATCCATTCCTGATGAATTTTTCAGAGAAAGAGCAGACCACCTTCTCGACATAGGCAAACGGATTGAATCGAATTTGTACCCAGAGAAAGGTGCAGAACCAACTAAAATTCCAGATGATGTGATCCTCATCGCAAAAGAAATCACACCATCCGAAATGATCCAATTGGGCAAGTGCAGGTTAAGAGGGATTGCCACTGACTTCGGAGGGAAAACAGGACATACGGCAATCATTGCAAGAAATTATGGAATTCCCACAATTGTTGGGCTTAAGAACATCACCTCACACGTTGAAGACGATGATTATATTTTACTCGATGCAACGAGAGGTATCCTCAATCGTTCCCCTGCCATTGATGAAATCAAACTCGCAGGGATCAAAAGTGAAATTAAAAAAACAATTCCCTTACGAGAAATCAGCGATGGTCCGAAAGAACTCAAAACAAAAGATGGGAAAAAATTCACCTTACGTGCGAATATCGATTCAGAAGAAGAAGTAGATACTGCCTTTTTGCAGGGAGCCGATGGGATTGGACTTGTCAGAACAGAAATCTTATTCATCCGTTATATCGAATTCAAACCCACAGAAGAAGAACAGTTTGCCGTATACAAACGAATCTTACTAAAGATGGTAGGCCGCCCAGTGACCTTTCGTGTATGGGATATAGGAGCCGATAAAATGGAAAATGGATATGAAGAAGAAAATCCATTTCTCGGAAATAGAGGAATTCGTTATTTATTAAGACACCCTCATTTTTTTAAGGAACAACTCCGTGCCCTTCTTCGTGCGAGTGAATTTGGAACCATGAGGATCATGTTACCGATGATCACAACTCGTTCTGAAATTTTACAAACAAAAGTTTTGATAAGTGAATGTCTGGAAGAATTAAAAAACCAAGGACTTGTGATTACTAAAAAAATTCCACTGGGTATAATGGTCGAAACTCCTGCATGCGCCTTAAACTTACCTTTTTTGGGAAACCATGTCGATTTTTATAGTATTGGAACAAATGATTTATTACAATATTTACTTGCTGTTGAACGTAACAACCATTTGGTGGGAGATTTATACAACCCGTGGCAAGTTGTGTTTTTACTTTTACTCAAAAACATTGTCGACGTTGCCAATTCTCAAAAAAAACCTATTAGCATCTGTGGGGAAATCGGAAGTGATCCGATGTTTACTGCCGTACTCATTGGTTTAGGGATCAGAGATTTGAGTTCGGCTCTCCCTTTGATGAAGGAAGTTGCAGAAAAGGTGACAGAAATTTCCACATGGAAAGCAAAATTACTCGCAGAACAAGTCATCACTCTTGCTGGCGAAGAAAAGTTTGAGGAAATTGAAACTTTAGTATTAGAGACAAAAGGATAAACTCAAGAGCTAACAAACCTTAGGTTTCGATGGAACCACGTATAGGTGAAGATGAGTCCAATTTTCTCGTTTTTTCTGATTCCAATAAGGGAAGGATGGAATTTTTTTTCCAAAGGTAAATCCCCAACAGGATGAAAGAAGCAAACCAGGAGACAATCACAAAGAATCCATAAAAATTTGCCATACTCCCCCATTCTCTTTGGTAACCAGAAAGAATTCCCGCAGCATAATGACCAAAGGCTGTTGATAAAAACCAAGTGCCCATAAGAAACGATGCAAACTTCGTCGGCGCCATTTTACTGACAAACGATAGTCCTACTGGTGAAAGACAAAGTTCACTGATTGTATTCCAAAAGTAGACAAATACTAAAAAGAATAGGGAAACTGAGACTCCCGTTTCAGCTTTGTTAGCGGCAAATACCATCACTAAAAAACCAAGCCCGAGGAAAAACAAACTGATCACAAACTTTAAAATCGGATTTGGGTTTCGATTGGTTTTAGAAAGAGAAGTCCAAAGAAAAGAAACAAATGGTCCAAAAATCAAAATCATCAAAGGGTTTAATGATTGGAAGATGGAGGCTGGAATTTCTATACCAAATACATTCCTATCTGTATGACGTAAGGCAAACAAATTCAGAGAAGATCCCATTTGTTCAAAAGCCATCCAGAAAAAAATACTAAAAAAAGAAAGGAGGCCAATCAGAGCGATTTTTGGAACTACCTCATTTTCGGAATCATTGGTTAAAGTGCCACTTTCGTGCGTATGTGTTAAATTGATTCCCTTTGTTTTTTCCCAAATGGATTTTGGAAGGGATCTACTTCCAAAATAAAATACGAAGATCCCAATTGCCATTCCAAGCCCGGCTGATAAAAATCCCAAATGCCAATCTACTTTTTCACCCAAAGTACCGGAAATGATTGGACCCAGTAAACCACCTAAATTGATCCCCATATAAAAAATGGTAAACCCACTGTCTCTTAAATTGGGTTTTTCTACATACAACCTTCCAAAAATTGTAGAAATATTTGGTTTAAAAAATCCATTCCCTAAAGCGAGTAAACATAACCCTAAATAAAAATAAGATAAACCAGAAATGGCCAAGGACAGATGGCCGAATAACATCAAAACACTTCCTAAATAAATAGCAAATCGGTAACTCAAATATCGATCTGTGATGTACCCTCCGATAACAGGAGTTAGATACACGAAACTGGTGTAATAAGCATAAATCACACCTGCATCTTTATCAGAAAAACCTAAAGCATTCACAAGATACAAAACAAGTAATGCTCGCATTCCATAATAACTAAGCCTTTCCCACATTTCTGTGAGAAATAAACTTGTGATCCCTTTAGGTTGTTTTTCTAGTTTGATTTCGTACGACTTTTCCAAATGGTTTCCTCTTGCCCCAATGAAAAATTGACAAACCTAGCGGCGACAAATAAATAATCAGACAATCGATTGATGTAAATTCTAAGATCATTATGAATTTCTCCACCTGCCTCAATGTAAACAAGTAAATCCCTTTCTAACCTACGGCAGATCGTTCGTGCCATATGTAAGGCACTCGAAAAAGGACTACCTCCTGGCAAAATGAAAAATTTGATTTCAGGAAGAGTTTCCATCAAACGATCAATTTCCTGTTCCAAAATACTTACATCATTTGCGTTAACAACAGTTCCATCCTTTGCTTCCTTCGGAACATAACCAGCAAGCTCTGAACCAATTTCAAAGAGAAAACTTTGGATGTTTTGCAAATGTTCTAAAAAGGAAGTTGGAAGCGTTTCATTTTTACCAAGGGAAAGTGCAAGTCCAATGGTGCTATTCAATTCATCACAGGTACCATACAGATCCACTCGTCTGTCAGTTTTTGAAACTTTTTTCCCAGACGCTAAATAGGTTTGTCCGCCATCGCCAAATTTGGTGTAGATTTTCAAAATCTTAAGACCTCGCACCTTAAATTTTCTTTACAGACATAAGTTTTTTGGTATAGAATCATCTGGAAAGGAAAAATTCCCGGGAGAACCAAGGGCAGGCAACCCCTTCTCTCCTCGAAGGAAAGGATTTCTGGAAACTGATTTTTTCTTTTCTCCGCCTGTAGGGAAACAAGCGGGTCATGGACACACAGGAGGGTGTGACAATGATTATCAATCACAACATCAGTGCACTCGTTGCAAAACGGGCACTTACAAACACAAGTCGTGACATGGACAAGTCCATGGAACACCTAGCAACGGGTATGCGAATCAACAGACCAGGGGATGATTCCTTGGGATTCTCCGTATCCGAAAAACTTAGATCCCAAATCCGTGCTTTAGGCCAAGCAGAACGAAATACCCAGGATGGTATGTCGTTTTTACAAGTAACGGAAGGATCTTTGGACCAAGTAAACTCTATCTTACAGAGGTTACGCGAACTTTCAGTTCAATCTGCTAACGGGATCTATTCGAATGAAGACAGGAAACTTGTCCAGTTAGAAGTATCACAATTAGTTGAAGAAGTGGAAAGGATCGGAACATCTGCAGAGTTTAATAAAGTTAGGCCGCTGGATGGTCGATTCTCTCGCGCTGGCAAAAACCCGATGACTTTACAAGTGGGTGCAAACGGTTCAGAAAAGATAGAAGTGTTTATCAACACGATGACAAGTTCTTCTTTAAAACTGAAACAAGCTGGAAACAAGTTGACTCTTTCAACTCCAAACAAAGCTACCGATTCACTCCAGGTACTGGATGATGCCATTTCCAGAGTCAATCGACTACGGTCGGACTTGGGTGCCTATTACAACCGATTGGATTTAACCTTAAAATCACTGAGTAATAACTATGTGAACATGGTTTCTTCCGAATCACAAATCAGAGATGCAGATATGGCAACGGAAATGGTAGAATACTCCAAAAACCAAATCCTAACCAAATCGGGTGTGGCCATGCTTGCCCAAGCAAATCTCAGACCAGAATCAGTAGTAAAACTCCTCACGGACAGATACTAAGGATTTTAAAGAGATGGAAATCCTCCTTGCAAACAGGGAGGATTTCTTTAAACTTTGTCCGAAACCTTCATTGAGAAGGAGAAAGAGGACAATCACTTTGAAACAAATCATTTCCGGAATTTTATCCCTATCATTACTTACCACAATTTCTTGTGGCCTTTCAGACAACACAAAACGTCTCATCCTCAGTACATCCATCGGATGTGGAGTTGGTCTTGCGTTAGGTGCTGTGTATGATGAGTCACAAAGAAAAAAAGACACTAAGAACAAAAAGAACGATTTCCAAAGACAAATAAAAGAATCTTTGGCAATGGAAAAAAAGAAACCTCAAAACAAAGGTAAAATTGTTGGTTTGGGTGCTGGATGTTTAGCTGGTCTTGGAACAGGATTTTATCTCAACACCATGTACGACAACATGGCAGAAGAAATGAAAAAACAAGGCATTACTCTTACTAAGAGTGAACGTGGTGGAGAAACAGTGGCTCTCACTGCCTCTATGGACGGCGGTATTGCATTCGAGGATGGAAAAGCGGATCTAAAAGGGAAAGGAAAAGAAAATATTGATAAATTAGCGGAAGCACTTGCTGCTTACCCTGAAACAAAAATCAATATCACTGGTCATGCAAACCGCACAGGTGCAGAAGACCTCAACCAAAAACTTTCCAATGACCGCGCTGTGACTGCAAAAGATGCCATCATTGAAAATGGTGTTGAAGGAAAACGAATCGGAACCGTACAAGGATTAGGTTCCTCTACTCCACTAAAAAATGTAGATCCAAAAGATGGTTCCAACCGACGTGTTGAAGTGGAAATTGTTCCAGCAAGTTAATTTCAATTCGTAACGACAAAAACTGGAGAAAATCCCAAAAAAAAAGCCTACAAAGAATTCCTTTGTAGGCTTTTCCATTTTTAGAAACGTAGAAAAAGAATCTTTTGTCTACATCCCAAGCCCAGGAAATCCACCCATCGCCTGCATTTGTTTTGCTGCACCAGCTTGTGCGTCTTGTAATGCTTTTGTGTAAGCTTCTTGGATGGAACGTTCGAGGAGATTTTTATCCTTTTTCTCCAATAACTCATCTTCAATTTGGATCGATTTCATTTGGAATTTACCATCCAAAGTGACGGATAGAAGTTTATTTTTAGAAATTCCTACAAAATTTAGGCCAGCAAGTTCCTTTTCCATGGTTTTCACTTGCGAACGCATCTTTTTCATCTGTTTGAGCATATCAAACTTGTTTCCACCGGCTCCACCGAACATAATCACCTCTTATGCAATTCAGGATTTTTTTTATCTGAAAGAACGCAAATATAAAACATAGCTTGTCGATACTATAGTATATGATCCATCCAAATTCTCCCTACAAACGAATCTGGGATCTTTTTGTCTTTATTTGTATTACCTACTTTGCCATAGAAGTCCCACTTCGCCTTGTATTCCCTCATAAACTATCAGTAGGCGTTACCCACTTCGAAAGAGGGATCCAAGTCATTTTTGGAATCGACCTAATTCTCAATTTTTTTACTGCGATTTTAAAGGACAGACTCCTCATCCAAAACAAAAAAATCGTAGCCAAAACGTATTTCAAATCTTGGTTTCTCATCGATTTTTTATCTGCCTTTCCATTTGATTTATTTGGTGGATTTTTTTTCCAGTATTTCGGTGTGACCGATAGTTTAAAAATTTTACGTTTACTTCGATCAGTTAGAGTTTTTGAACTTTTTAAATCCTTACGAATGTTAGCTCTTGGAGCAGAGTCAGAAGATCGATTTAAATTATTAGATGTGATCAATCCAATGACCTTTCGATTGATATTCTTTGTCTATTGGACTTCCCTTTTTGCACACTGGGTTGCTTGTGGTTGGATCCATTTGAGTCCAGAGTTTTTACCAGACAAAGATATGACGACACGTTATATCAGGTCTTTGTACTGGTCAGTGACAACTCTCACAACCATTGGTTATGGGGATATCACACCCACTTCTAACCCACAAACAATTTATACGATGGGAGTGATGATTTTAGGTGTTGGTATATATGGTTATGTGATTGGTAATATTGCAACATTACTATCGAATCTGGATATTTCCCGTGTTACTTTCCAAGAAAAATTAAATACAATTAACTCCTTTATTAAATACAAAAAATTACCTCCTCAATTAGCTAACAGAATTAGATCCTACTATATCAATCTTTGGGAAAACAAACATGGTATAGATGAAAAAGAAATTTGGGACCAACTTCCATCGGGAATCAAAATTGATGTCTCCATGTTTTTACATAACCATCTGATTTCAGTGGTCCCATTTTTCAAACATGCACCAGAAGAATTAAAGAGAGAAGTGGTTCTTGAATTAAAACCTGCTTATTATATGAAAGGAGATGTGATTTTCCGAGAAGGTGACGTCCCTCATAATATGTATTTTTTATCGAAGGGACATGTAGAAGTGATCAAAGAAAAATCAGGAGAACTACTCGCAACCTTGAACTCTGGATCTTTTTTTGGAGAGATGAGTTTGATTGACGATTCTTTGCGGACAGCGACAATCAAAGCCGGCTCGTATTGTGATGTTTATACACTGAGTAGAGATGCCTTTAGTGAAATTCTAAAACACCATCCGAGTTTTGCAGGCCACATCCAAGAAATTGCTTTGGAACGAAAAAAACACCAATCGAGTTTCAAACCTAAAGATTAAAATTTGTTTGTTATAAGCGTATTTGGGAAATTGAATTTTCTGGATCAACAAGTGCAATGGTTTCATCTGCCAAACGATCAAAGGCATACCAAGCATTTGTATCCTTCTTTAAGGATTCTTGTTTCTCTGTTTTGACCTTAATGGATTCTGATTTTGGAATTTCCCCTAAAGTGGGAATTTCTTCAATGGCTTTTAATCTTTCCAAGAGTTCCCTATGTTTTTTGGAAGGACCAAACCAAGAAGGAACAAAGGCTATTTTTTTCTTCTGGCTAAAAACTGTTTCTGTTTGTGTGATTTCATCTAACAAAAGGTTCACGGCTCTTATGGTCCATTTGCTGGGTGTGACGGGAATTAAGATGAGTTCCGAATTATAAATCGCAGTTGTGAGTTCATGTTTTGCCGAACCCGGAGTATCAATCACAACAAATTGGTAATTTTTACGTACTTCTTCTAAAGAACGTTTGAACTGAAGGCACAAACTTGTAGAGTCAGGATTGTATTTTGTGAGTTTTGCCAAACTGAGAGTGGAAGGTAAAACATCAAAGTGTTTGGTTTTTCGAATACAGTCAGAAATTTTTTTCATTCCAAGTAGGACACTCATGACATTGGATTCATCTAGTGCCGTTAAATCCAAATCGGGCAAAGAAAAGTCAGTTAAATCCCCTTGCATATCCATATCGACAATGAGAGTTTTCCCTCTTCTTGCTAGAGCGCAAGCCAAGTGGGCTGCCGTTGTGGATTTACCACTTCCCCCTTTGATATTGGAAACTGAAATCACCTTCATGGGGCTAAGATCTTCCAGAATTCATCCATTGACCACTGATTTTTTTTTGAATTTTCCTTGGAAAGGACTTCGACCTACTTAAATTGGTTCCTGTTATGGCATTCACAATTCGATTCCGAGTATGGGACAAACAAGAGAAAGAATTCACCCAAAAAGGATTTTCTTTAACCTTAGATGGAAAATTACTAAAATTTGGACAACCTATTCCAAACGAAGATAATTATGTGATTAATTGTTTCACTGGTTTAAAAGATAAATATGACAAAGAATTGTATGAAGAAGACATCATTGAACATACAGTTGCGAAAGGTGGAAACTTAACTCAACATACAGGCATTATACGATACAATCACGAACATGGTGCATTTTATTTAGAAAACGGACCACCACTCCTGCAACTATTCTCCATACGTAAAGTTGGTAATCCTTATGAAAATCCAATTCTCTATGATTTGTATTTAAAAAGTAAATCTTGATCTATTTTCGTAACCTTTTATCGTTTTTTTTCTTTTTTACGATCCCTCTCAATGCCAATCCACTTTTAGAGGGATATTGGGATGCCATTCAAAAATCAAAAGAAACGTTTGAATTAGAAGATGATAGTCCCAAACGATTTCTCTTTGGTTTTACCAACCAAAGTCCGTCTTTCATTCACAAAGAAACCTTTAATCATGAAGTGTTTTGGTTTTGCCAAAAATACATTGAAAAATACCACTCTAACTACCCTTATCCGAGACTCAAAGAAGACATACGTTCCCACCTAAGCGATTTATATGGAGATCTATCCCAAAATTTTTTAAGTGGCAAAACAAGTTTCACATGTTTTTCCGGGTGGAAAAATGGAAGTTCTCTTTTAAAGATTCATTTTTTCTTAAACGAAAATGAATTTTTCCCCTACCGTTATGATCATTTTAACCAAAGTGGACAATTGTATCTGACCGAAGAAGATGAAACCAAAAATGGCAAAAAAGATAGTTTTACTTATTATGCGAGTAACGGTTGTCCCAAAGAAATCACAAAAGATAAAAATGATTTTGGAGGGATTGATGAATGGTGGTACTACCAAAATTGTAAACTTGTAAGAATTGAGTATGATGCCAATGAAAATGGATTTAAGGAGAGAATTTGTTATTATGAAAATAATAAGGAAACCTATTGTGAAGGCGTTGGTGAAAAAGAAGAACGAGAAGCTGTATCTTTAGAAACTTTGGAAAAATACAAAGAAGCATTAAAATTTTATCGCAAATCCCTACTTGAATACAAAAAGGAAGTTCCCAATGGAACCCTTCGGACTTGTTCCTTACTCCGAAAAATTGCAAACATTGAGTACAATGAAAGGGAATTTAATTCTTTTACAAAAACATTGGATGAATTTTTTTCCTATCGAGTTTGTGAATCCGATTCTTTGGATGTTTTACTTTATAAATCCTATTATTATCTTTATGTATTAAATGATTATGTTTCTGCGAAGGAAAGTTACAAAAAGACAGCCGAAATCTATAGAAAAGTTCATGGGGAAATTAGCCCAGAAATCTCACTCAATCTTGCTTATGCTTATTTGATGTCAAAGGAACCTAAAGCTTGTTTAACGAGTTTAGAAAAATTAAACTCAAGACGACTTATGCCTTATCCAAGGTTTTTCCTCTTTTATTATAGAGGATCCTGTGAATTGAGTTTAGGTAATTTTGATGAAGCTTATACCAATTTAAAAAGGGCACAGATTTTAGGCGGAGAAAAAGTATTTTTACCCATCGTGTATTACAAATTAGCGAGAGCATCCTACGCAACCAAACGCGAAGGAGAAGGAAAACTTTGGTTAGACCAAGCTCTTTATCTCGATTTAGACCTCTTCCAAAAATTAGAAGGAGACCCACTTTTTCTCAATTTTTTGGAATCTCCAAGTGGTAAGACCTACCGATCAAAATATTACTTGAATAAAGTACGAAAGCCGTAAGAGTTTACTCCCTACGGAGATAGATTTGATTCATGAAAAATTTCACAACGCTGAATGATGTATTTTATTATGCCAAAAGAACCTATGGTTCCAAGGAAATGTTCTTTGCAAAAGACAATGCAAAAAATTTCAAAGGACGTACTTTTTCCGACATCTTTCACGAAGCAGAAAATTTAGCCTTATCCCTTTTACAAATGGGCCTACAACCTGGAGACCGAATTGGTCTTATGGCAGATAACAGAACGGAATGGGCCATCGCAGATATTGCCACTCTCTTGAATGGGGCTGTCAATGTTCCGAGAGGATCCGACTCGACTGCACAGGAAATTGAGTACATCCTAAGCCACTCCGAAAGTAAGTATTGTTTTGTAGAACACGAAAAACTTTACGACATGCTAAAGCCAATATTATCCAATACAAAAGTGGAAAAGGTAATCATCTTAGATCCTAACTTTGCCTCCAAAGATTCTTTTGCGATTAGTTTGACCTCTCTTGTAAAAGAAGGGGAATCTCTTAGAAAAAACCTCCCTTCTTTAGAATTACGATCCAAACAAGTAAAACCAGATGATTTATTTACCATCATTTATACTTCCGGAACAACAGGAATGCCCAAGGGTGTGATGTTAACCCACCAAAATATGGTATACAATGTGGTAAAGGTTCCGCCAAGAGTGGGCCTTAGGTCCTCTGATCGAACACTTTCCATCTTACCTGTATGGCATATCTTTGAAAGAGCCATTGATTATGCGATCATCGCAGAAGGTGCATCTATCGCGTATACAAACATTAGAGACCTACGGGACGATTTCCAAAAAATAAAACCAAGTTTTATGGCGTCCGCTCCTAGACTTTGGGAAAACTTATACTTAGGTATCAAACAAAAATTGGAAAAGGCTCCAGAAAACAAAAAGAAACTTTTTGATTTCGCATATGATATCTGTAAAAAATTCAAAGACGGACAAGATTATTTAGCAGGGAATAAATTACTCACAAAAGAAGAGTCTCCATTTGAAAGAATGAAAAACACAACCATCTCCATTGGTTATGTGCTCAATTTATTTTTACTAGCCAAAGTTCTAGATGGACTTGTGTTTTCTAAAATCAGAGATGTTTTAGGTGGCCATTTGATTGGAACCATTTCTGGTGGAGGAGCCTTACCTTCTCATGTAGACGAATTTTTCAATGTCATTGGGATCCCTGTGTATGAAGGGTATGGAATGACAGAATGTGCCCCCATCATCTCGGTTAGGTCGGTTGGGCATGTTGTCCAAGGTTCTGTTGGTAAATGGCCAGATGGAACTGTTGTTAGAGTTGTAAATGAACAAGGAGAATCCGTTCCCAAAGGAAAAATGGGTGTCATTCATATCAAAGGACCTCAAGTGATGAAGGGGTATTACAAAAATGAAGAAGCCACAAAAAAAGCCATTGTAGATGGTTGGATGAATACTGGTGACTTAGGTTTTATCTCGTTTAACGATACACTTTCTGTTCGAGGGAGAGTAAAAGACACAATTGTCTTACTTGGTGGTGAGAACGTAGAACCTGTTCCCATTGAAAATTTACTCTTAGAAAATGCGTTGATCAACCAAGTGATTGTGGTAGGCCAAGACCAAAAATCCTTAACGGCACTCATTTGGCCTGATAAAGACCGAATGAAAGAAGCCGGTTTACAATGGAAAGATGGAGAAGACCTCAACCAAAATAAAGATGTTAGGTTGTATTTCCAAAACATTATTAAAAAACAAATTTCTTCTGAAAATGGTTTCAAATCTTTTGAAAAACTTTCTGATTTTCGATTTTTACCGAAAGCCATGGAAGTTGGTGATGAACTCACCAACCTTTTCAAAATGAAACGAAATGTCATCCATGACAAATACAAAGATCTCATCAAATCAATGTATAACTAAAGTGATTTGATGATTTTCCCCACTACCTCTCCTAAATCTTTCGATATTTGGGGGAGGTTTTGAATTCCTTCTAACTCTCTTTTGGCGATCATTGGCAAATTCCCAATTTGTTTCGAACTTTGCGAAAACAACTTTGTTAGTCCTGCTGCAATTTGAGGATTGATTCCGTTCAATTGTTTGATTCGTTCTGCAATGACAACATACCCTTTTCCTTCCGTTTCATGAAAGGACAATGGATTTCTCGCAAAACTAAAATACAAAGATCTTACCTTGTTTGGATTTTTAAGATTAAATTTGGAATGTTTTTCCAATCGTTCCAAATCAGAAATGCGGTTTTCACCTGTGGCCACCTGGGCTGCAAACCATACATCTAGAACCAAGGCATCTTGTTTCCACTTATCATAGAAAAGTGAAATCACCTGCTCTTTCTCTTTGGACCCGATTTCAATTAGGCTTCGAAGAGCAAAAATTTCTTCACTCATATGTTTTGCTTCCCTTTGTTGTGAAATGGCAAGGCTTTCGAATGAAATTTTAGGATGGTGTAACAAATAGTAAAGAGCTGTATTTTTTAACTTTCGTTTACCAATTTCTTCTTTGGATTGTTTTGGTATTGTTTTACGATTTTCTTCATAGAGAAATTGGAATTCTTTCGTAAAGGTTTCTGCGATGGTTTGGATGGCAAATTTTCGAAGGGATTCCACTTGTTTGTAATCAAAAAATTGAAGGTGCTCACAAAATTGGTTCAATGAAGGAAAAGTTAAATAAAAACTAAAATAAGTTTTGTCCCAATTTTTTTTGAAACTCGATTGAATGATTTCTAAAACATCAGTTAGGTTTTCTGTTTTAGATCCATCTTTTAATGCAAAAGACATCCATAAAAAAATGAGATTTTGAAACGAAAAAAACCTGGAGACACCATCTGGCTCATGTTCTGCCAAAATACGGATCTCTTCCTTTGTCATTTCTGATTTTAAGAGAATGGGACTCGACAACCCTCGAAAAAAAGAAACAATCGGTTTCGATTTGGAATCATTTGGTGTTTTGATTCTGATTTGATCTTCTGTGCCTTCTTGGATTCGTTTGTTTTCAGTGATCAGTGTCCCTTTGGAATCAAACGCTGCGTAGGAATTGACAAATACGAGAGGTAGGTTACCATCCGATTTATCGTTTAACGTATACACCCATTCCTGATTGTTTTGGTCAAACGATTCCTCCACTTGTACTATGGGTGTACCACTCCTATGGTACCAGTTTCGTAAGTAAGGGATTGGTTTTCCATGTGCCCTTTCCATACTGGAGATAAATTCTTCAAATGTAACACCTTGGCCATCAAAACGTGTCAGGTAATCCTGTAGGCCTTTTTTAAAGACATCTCTTCCTAGGATTTGGGAAACCAGTCGTATGACTTCTGCCCCTTTTTCATACACCGTCACCGTATAAAAATTATTCATTTCCGTGTAAGACTTTGGAATGATGGGGTGTGCCATAGGTCCTTGGTCCTCAGGGAATTGGTGTTCCTTCAAAAACAAAATGTCTTTGATCCGTTTGACGGCAGGGTCCGTCATGTCTTCCGTAAACCATTGGTCACGAAATACGGTCAGACCTTCTTTTAAGGTTAAATTGAACCAGTTACGTAAGGTGACACGATTGCCTGTCCAATTGTGAAAGTATTCATGTCCGATCACAGCCATGATTGATTCAAAGGTTTCATCAGTTGCCGATTTTTTATCAGCAAGTACCAGTTTTGCGTTAAAAAGATTTAAACCCTTATTTTCCATCGCTCCCATGTTAAAGTCTTCCACGGCAACAATCATAAATAAATCTAAGTCATATTCCAATCCAAAGGTATCCTCATCCCACTTCATTGCCTGTTTTAAGGATTCAAATGCAAAACTGACTTTTTCTTCATTTCCTTTTTCGACAAAAATTTTGAGTGTGACAATCCTTCCTGATTTGGTGACAAACTCATCTTTTGTTTCGATCAATTCTCCCGCAACAAGGGCAAATAAGTATGTTGGTTTTGGAAATGGATCCTCCCAAACCACTTCTCTTTTGCCACTCACTGGTGGGTGTTCCTCTTTCAAATTTCCATTCGACAACATAACCGGAAAATAACTTGGATCACCCGCAATGGTAACCGTAAACTGCATCATATTGTCTGGGCGATCAATGGAATATACAATCTTACGAAAACCTTCAGGTTCGTTTTGTGTACACAACATCGATCCAGATTGGTACAATCCTTCTAAACTTGTATTTTGATTGGGGCAAATGCGGTTTTCCACCGTGAGTTGGAAAACCTCACTTGGTGGTTGTATGAGTTCCAGACCTAAATCTGTGATTTTATATTCAGAGGGATCGACAACCTTTCCGTTCACACGGAGCGATAAAAACTCCAAATTTTCGCCATTTAAAAACAAAGGGGAAATTTGATTTCCATTGGATTTTACCTCGTAATCGGCTCTGACAACTGTGAGGTGAGGGTCCAAATCGAACCGCAAATGAACCTTTGGGGTGAACCAAAGGCAGGGAGAATAATCTTCTATTTTATGAACAGGAGATGGAGAGGATGATGTCATCCTCCTTCTTTATTTGGTAGTAGTGGTAAGAAAAGTGAATTTTAGTTCTGTTTTTCTTTTCTTTTGTCCTCTGCGAACGTAACTTTCAGGTTACGACCATCCACAGGTTGGCCATTCATTTGAGCGACTGCTTCCTCCGCCTCACTTGGATTTGCATAAGTGATAAAGGCAAACCCTCTAAAATTACCTGTCTCACGATCATGTATCATTTTCAAATCTTGGATCACTCCATACACTGAAAAAATTTGCCGGATATTCTCTTCCTTGAGGGAAAATTTTAAATTCCCTACATAAATTTTATTTGAAACCATTCCTGTCCTCTTAAAAAGAAATGCATGCCCCAAGTACCTTGGAACGGCTAAATTAGAACCAAAGAAGTGAACTTGTCAACTGCAAATAATTCTTGCATAATCTGGAGATTCGGATTCATTTGAAACGCTTCTCCAGGGTGCCCTTTGAACGAAAAACCTTACATCTTATGCATTGATGATGAATTCTTTATCCTTTGGAACCTGAAAGAACAACTTAAGAAAGTCTTTGGTTCAGGGTTTACCATAGAAACTGCCGAAAGTGCAGAAACTGCCAAAGAAATTATGAAAGAAATTGATAGCAGTGGAGCTGATTTAGCGGTTGTCATCTGCGACCATGTGATGCCAGGCCAAAAAGGGGATGAATTTCTCATCGAAATGCAAAAAACCCATCCCAGAACCAAAAAAATCATGCTAACGGGACAGGCTCCTGCACAAGCCATAGGAAATGCACTCAATCATGGATGTTTGTACCGGTACTTGTCTAAACCATGGGATGCACATGATTTGGAACTCACCATCAAACAGGCAATCGACGCTTTTTTCCAAGAAAAGTCTTTGGAAGAAAAAAACAAAGAACTAGCTGATTCTCTTTATTTCCACCGTGATACAAAATTTCCCAATTTTGAATCCCTAGCAAAAGAACTCAAAAACAATAATATTTCGAATACAAACCAATCGATTTTACTCATTAAAATTGTAACTTTCCCGACGATCATCAAAACCTTTGGGATTGAAGTGTACAGAAAGATTTTTCGCAAATTATTACAATTGCTAACGGTACACTTACAAAATGAACATAAGGTATTCCATCTATATTCGGATGAAATTGCCATACTTTCGAATCTCTCCGAACTCGCATTAGTTGATACCATACGTAGTTTCCGAATGATGCTCAAATCGGATGAATTCTATTTGGATGGAGTCGGCTTCCATTTGGACTGCCGTTATGCATCCGCTACAGGACAAGAAGATTGTTATTACAAAGCAAAACTTGCCCTCTTCCAAGCAGAAATCCAGAACTCAATGGATTTTGTTTCTTATACAGAAGATCTATCAACTGACCACCACTTACAAAACTTCCAACTCAGTCAAAAAATCCATTCCGCTATCTCCAATAAACAGATTGTTCCTTTTTTCCAAGGAATTTTAGACAACCAAACAAAAGAAATACGAAAATTTGAATGTTTAGCAAGGATTAAAGACCGAGATACAATTTTAACCCCAGATGTTTTTTTGAAATTAGCAAAAGTCACGGGAAGCATTCGTATGATTGGCTTACAGATGATTGATGAGTCCATGCAGTATTTTTCCAATTTTCCTTATGATTTTTCGATTAATTTAACCGAATCAGAATTAGAATATAAAAGTTTTAGCAAATGGGTAGAATCACGGCTCTCCCAATATAAAATTGAACCGAGACGTGTGACCTTCGAAATCCTAGAAGACATCAGTTTTTCAGAACACAAACATAGCTTATCTACCATCAAAGATTTAAAATCCATAGGTTGCCAAATTGCCATCGACGATTTTGGTGTACAATATTCCAACTTAGCAAGGTTATTGGAATTCAACCCTGATTATTTAAAAATTGATGGTAAGTTTATCAAAAACCTACCTGAAAACAAAACAGCTTACTTACTCGTACAAGGTATAGTTGACTTAGCACGAGGAATTGGTGCAAAAGTAGTTGCTGAATTTGTAGATAGACCCGCCATACAAGATTTAGTTGAGTCATTAGGAATTGAATACTCCCAAGGTTATTTGTTTATGAAACCTTCTGCTTCCATTCCAGAACCTGCTAACCTCAAATTATAAGGATTCGGTAGTTTATATCAATGGAAAAAGAATTACGCTGGTCAGATCATAAATCGACAAATTTACATTTGGTTCGAATGATACTCGTAGGGTGTGAATTAGTCACCATAATCATACTTGGAATCGTTTTTTCAATGACAGAATTTAAGGAAACCGACTTTCTCAGTTTTGGAATTGTTGGGATCTTTATGCTTCTTTTTTTTTCACTCCCCCATTTTCTTTTGTCATTCACTACCAAACCAAAAGAAACAGTTTTTGATTTAGAAACAAAAACCATCCATTGGTATGAACGAAAAAAGGAAACCAAAACCTTACCTTTTCAGAGTATAAACTCTATTTCTTATTCAGAATATACGTATACAGTGAAAACAAAAAATGGAACAAGAACCGTTACAGTTTATACTGTTTTAGGGAATGTAGGTTTGGAAAAAATCCAACTCATTGAAGGGACTAACTATTCAAAATTACGATTTGATGGGGAAAAAATTTGTAAACATTTGAAAGTACCAATCCTCACTTCCGATGGACTCACCATCCAACCTTCTGAATTAGATTTACCAATCCATAAACGAAAAATCCCACAGTCCATTTTGGACCAAGAGATTCAATTTTCAAAAGATTCTGAGTTATCGGTTTTAAAACAAAACCAAAAGGTCACACTGAAATCGAATTACAAACAACGAATTTTAGTTTTTGTCGCGTTTTCTGTCAGTGTTGCCCTAACACTCATTATACAATTTGTTATCGGTGATCTTTTTTCCCTATCGATGACTGAATGGGAAACGTTTCCTCCCTCGCCAGGGCAAATGGTTTTTTTATTTCTAAATTTGGTTTTTGGATTTTTTCCTTTTTTATATGTCCTTTACCAACAAAAACGTGTAAAAGAAATTTCCATCACAAAAACTTCTATCGAATGGTATGGCAAGGAATATCCATTCCAAACTTGGGAAGATCTGATCCAAATGGATTCGAAACTTTGTTTGGTTAATGATACAGATTTAGTAAGCTTTTCGTTGTTTTATTTTTGTGAGACGAGTGACATAACGAACGTTAGACACTGGATTTTAAAACAGATTTTTGAATTCTCAGGGAATGATCCTGATCTATTACGATTTGGTTAAAAAAGAAAGGCTCCTTGGAACTAGTATCCAATGGAGCCTAAACCAACCTAAATTCGTTATTGGCCAGGAATGGCAGTTGGGTCTTTTTTCTTTTTGTCCTTGGACATCATACCTTTGATCTTTTCTTGTGTGGCAGGGTCTTGCAGTTTTTCTTTTCCCATTTGAATGGCTTTTTGGCCTTCTTCGGAATTAGCCTTTTCGATCAACTTATCTACAAGACCAGGTTCATTAGAACCAGCATCTTTTGAGTCAGAACTTGCACAAGATAGCGCAAATAAACATGTTAAGAAGAAGAGTATACTTTTTTTCATTCGATTTACCGTAAGTAAAAAAGGATTCTTTCATTTCTTGTTTCGTCAATGGAAAAACAAAATCGTTTGTAGAAAAGAAGCCCTCTTGTAAAACCAATCCAATTACAACCAAACAAAAGGTAATGGAATGGACCAAACATCCTTAGACCGAGACGCAGAACAGTTAAAGAGCCTCGGATTAAAATCAGAATTTGAACGGAGTATGAGTTTTTGGGAAAATTTTTCCCTAGGTTTTACATATCTGTCTCCCGTTGTGGGTGTGTATTCCGTATTTGCCCTAGCCATCCAAGCGGGTGGACCACCTATGGTCTGGAACTATCTCCTTGTAGGACTTGGCCAATTTTTAGTTTGTTTGGTTTTTGGTGAAGTGGTATCCCAATACCCAATCTCAGGTGGGATTTACCCTTGGTCACTCCGACTTGTCGGAGATAAATTTGCGTGGATGGCAGCTTGGGTTTATGCTTGGGCATTGTTTACGTCTGTTGCAGCCGTTGCCGTTGGTGGTGCCCCCTTTTTAAATAACCTACTTGGAGTGGAACTTGGAAATACTGGTTTTATTTGGATTGCGATTGGTATGATCCTCATCTCCACCTTACTCAATTTAAGTGGAACAAAATTATTAGCACAGGTTGCCTTTTTTGGTTTTTTCTGTGAACTTGTAGGTGCTATCCTTGTTGGAGGTTATTTACTTTTTTTTGCAAAAGTAAATTCCATTTCTATTTTATGGAATACATTTTCTTTCGGGAATGGAGTCGATTATTTTCCAGCCTTTCTTGCCTCTTCGGTTGCCGCTATGTTTTGTTATTATGGTTTTGAGGCATGTGGAGATGTTGCAGAAGAAACACCAAATGCAAGTTCAGCGATTCCAAAATCCATGCGGATGACAATTTATATTGGTGGTGGTGCTGCCATTTTCATTTGTTTGGCCCTACTTTTGGCACTACCCAATGTGGAAAAGGCAATATCGGGAGAAGATTCTGATCCTGTAACGTCTACACTCACAACGGCAATGGGTATGACAGGATACAGATTGGTCATCATTGTTGTGATGATTTCCTTTTTATCTTGTTTACTGAGTTTACAGGCAGCGGCAAGTCGATTGTTATTTTCATTCGCAAGGGATGGAATGATTTTTGGGAGCCAATATTTAAATCATCTTTCCAAAAAAGGAAAAGTTCCAACGAAGGCTCTGATCATTACAGGGATTATACCCATTATCATCACAAGTATTGGTCATTGGTTACAAGATACAGTCACAACCATTATCAGTTTTGCATCCTGCGGAATTTACGTGGCGTTTCAAATGGTTGTTTTTGGAGCCTTATATGCAAGGACCAAAGGGTGGAAACCAAAAGGTAGTTTCACATTAGGAAAGTATGGTTATGGAATTAACGTACTAGCCTTGGTTTATGGGATCATTGCAGTTTCTAATATGGTGTGGCCAAGATCACCTGACGAACCTTGGTTCATTAATTACGGAATGATTTTTACTTCTCTAGTGGTGGTAACAACCGGTTTATTATACCTTACCATCGCTAAACCACATATACGGAAAAAATACGCAAAATCAATTTAAGATTTTTGAAGTGATGGATTTTGGGAAATGGACTATTCTTTTTCCCATACCATCCACTCTCCTATTTCCCATTCCTTTTTTAAAATTTTTTTATATCCAGGAAGAGCAGTTCCACCAAATCCATGATAGGTGATTACTTTAGTATCTTTTTTGCATTGGTTCAAATGATTCTTTAAAATTTGTATGTTTTTGATAAAAACCATTGCTGACTTTTCTTTTTTGAAATCAATCGAATGTTCTCCCTTCATCATTTCGTACAATGGATTGAAAACATAATAATGGGAATGTCCAAAAGGGAAATTGACCAAAAAATCAGAATGTGTGAAATGAACACTGGTTAGTCCCATTTTTTGCTTTAACTCTAGAGACAATTCTACTAATTCTTTTCGGTCTTCAACACCATACACAGGGAAACTTCCATTAGCATACTGGACCAAGTTCAAACAGAATTTACCAACCCCTGAACCTAAATCCATAACGGAAGATACAGATTCTGTTTTTAAATACTCCCAGGTAAACCGAGTGATTTCGATAGGAGTCCACTGGTAAGGAGAAATGGCCTTGTATGCAACTGGTAATAAAGAATCCCAAATCTCGTCTGTCATCACATCCCCTACATCCAAAGAAAGTACCGTCTCAAAAATTGGTTTCTCATTTTTCCGATCCGTGTTACAACTTTTCCTTATGGATCAAAAAATACAGTATTTAAACCAGATGATCGAAATCATCGACACGAAGGTTTCAATCTTCAAAAAAAATAAAACCAAACTGCCCCAAGCTGCCTACCAAGCGGAAAAACAAGTCCTGACAAGGACAATCCAAGACACAATCCAACTCGCTGAAGAAATCAAACCAATTCCTTTTTCCCTCATCAATGATTTGAAAACGTTGATCAAACAATTATAAACAATCTGTAGTCCGTCTAATCAAACGTGAACGAATTTGATTTGAAATCATCTGAAACACCCATCGTTGTTGGTTCAGGAATCACTGGTGCATCCATCATGATGATGAAACCAGAAGTTCGCTTATTTGACAAAGCAAGAAATCCTGGCGGAAGGGTAACGACAAAAGAATTACAAGATTTTGGAATCCGTTTTGATATTGGAGCAACGATGTTCCGAGACCAAATGGAAGTCAATTGGTTAGGAAAAACATCTTCCTACAATTTATTTGAGATCTGGAATGCGAACCTTGTCTCGGTAGAAACAAAACCAATTTATGACAATCACCACCATTATCCAGTTTATGGAATGGAATCAATCGTGAAGGGAATGTTAAGACACCACCCGTCTTCCCAAAGTATGACCTTAAAATCCATCAACCAAGGGCAAAACAATGGATGGAATTGCGATTTTTATTCCAATACAAACAAACGAATGGAACAAGTTGCCTCAAAGGAAGTGATCCTCACACTCCCGATCCCTCAAATCCTTGAAATCTTCAAACATTCTGAAACAAATGTCCACTTAGAAAAATGGATTCAGTTTTTAGAAACTTATAATGACTACCGTAAAACCCTTGTCAGTTTATTTCTTTGGAAAAATTGGAAACCAAACTTGGAATCCTTCGGACTCAGCCAAAATTCCCAATTCCCTTTGAATACCATTTTAGAAAGAGGCGAAGATTGGGAATACCAAAGTTGGGAATCTATCAAATACCCAATTCAAAATGAAACAGGATCCACTTTACTCGTACAATTTTCATCCATGTTTTCCGAATCACATTTTGAGTATTGGATGGATCCAGAAAAAAAACCAACTCCCTTCTATGAAGAAATGTTAACATCTACCTTAAAGGAAAAATGGCAGGCACCCAATCCCGATGAAATTTGGAACCACCGTTGGAGGTATGCACAAGCGCAAATGCCCCTCCTTGGTCGTGAAGGTGCTTTGCAACTTGATTCAGAGGAATTCTTGGAATGGAAATCTCTGTGTAAAGAAACTGGCATAATGGTGTTAGGTGATTGGTTATTTGGATCCAAAATTGAAAGGATAATCGGCGGAGTATATTTTCTTATCCATAATGGAATCTTATGAATCTTCTTTGCTTAAGATTTCACGAAAGACATTCACCCTCCTTCGGTTAGCAAAAATATCCCAAAGACCTAGGATTGATTGGGACCTGACCTGTGCTTCTTTTTTGTCGCTTGGAAAGTATACTTCCACGCGGTCGGGGAACCGAAACACTTTGGTAAAAAAGATGATCCGAATGTATTCCCCTTCTTTTTCCTCACTGATATAAATATTTTCCGACTCATGAAAATATTTGGAAATTCGTTTGTATGCCTCTTCTCTTGAAGTTGAATACATAATGGGATCCACTTTGTGGACAAAATTGTATTTCATACTTTGCGACGAAACACAGTTAGGTGAAGGTGGGCAACCACGAAGTTCACCATCGTCTACACCGGAAAAAGGACTGAGAACACTCATACAACAAATGAAAAATACACCTAAAGCTGCTTCCATACTTCCATCTCTTAAAGTTCCCCTTTTTTTTACTTGCAGATTTTCATTTTCTTTGTAATTTCCTTATCTCATGAAACGGACCTTCAAACTCATCTCGGTTATTTTGTTTTTTAGTCTCATCCTACTCTTCGGCATCGCTTTTTATTTCTCAGGCATGGTATTATACCCAAAGGTTCGTTGTAACCCAGACCATCATGTTTATTGTGAGGGACCCAAGGAACTGGGACTGGATTATGAAGAAGTAAACATCACTACCGAAGACAAATTGAACCTTGTTAGTTACTGGATCCCCACCAAACAACCGAAAGGTACAATCCTTATGGTGCATGGGCATGGTGGCCAAAGGAATGAAGGACTCCGTTTTTCCAAGAGTCTACACCAAGCAGGTTACAATCTATTACTTCTAAGCCTACGCAGAAACCATGGTGGGTTTGCAACGATGGGTGGCCTCGAACAAAAAGATGTAGATGCTGCACTCGAGTTCCTAAAGGCTAAAGGAGAAACGAGAATTGGGATCTTTGGATTTTCCATGGGATCTGCGACAAGTATCATTGCGATGGCAAACCACAAAGAAATCAAAGCGGGTCTTTTTAGCAGCGGGTATGCGAGTGCAATGGATGTTCTCATTGAATCCGCCAAACGTGATTTTGGAATTCCTTATTATCCCCTTATCCCAGTTGTGAAATTGGTTTTAGACTACCGAAGTGGAATTGATATGAATTCTGTTAGACCAATTGATTCAATCGCTAGTATCTATCCTAGACCCATTGCCATTTTTCATTGTAAGATGGATGAATATGTAGATTACCACCATGCACTGGACTTGTATGCAAAAGCCAAAGAACCAAAACGTCTATGGGCACCTGAATGCAATCGCCACGAACGGATATGGAATTTTGATCCTAAAGAAGCTGAAAAAAGGACTATTGCGTTTTTTACTGAGTCTTTGAAGTAAGGAAGAGGATATGGCACAAGGACTGCAAATCCAGTCATTACCACGATATTATTTATGATTAAAACTTTCTACAGCGTACGTTAGTTTGTAGGACTAATCACAAATTGAATCGATTCGAATAATACTTCGACAAGTAAGGACTAATGGTAATTTCTCTGAATCTTTAGCCGAATTTGCCAGAAATAGGCAGGCTTGCAGTTTCTTTTTTTGTTCCGAGCAGTCACCATTGTTCGTTGAAACTGAAACAGAACAATTTACAATCAAAAATAAAACGATGATTACCTTTCTCCCCATAAAATCTTCCTATTCCATTCTTATATGATATCTGTAACCAATGATTCTGTTAGTTGCACTTTTACTTCGCACCATTGGAATCTCGATAATAAATCATACAACTATCTTTTTTCCAAAATCCAACTTTAAAGTTCACAAAATCAATGCCTATCAATATCTGATTTGCTAGATTCAGGTATTGATATAGCAAAAAATGAATTTGAATCAATGGGCAACTTGTCCTAAATCAAATGAAATTTGACTCTATAAGACTTTGGTATTTTTCCGAATATGAATCAGCATGCCTTCGATTTTAAACATGTGCATGATATTGATCAAATTCCAAAAATTTAATTTCTGATTCGTGGAATTCTTAGAGAATTCACGTTACCAAAAAGAATCATCTAATTCAAATTATCTAATTTTCTTTAATTGGATGAAATTCAAACATCTCCCAAAGTAAAGAATCCTAAAAAAGTCGTGAACACTCAGCTTTTATACTAGGCTGAGTCAGTTGTGTTATACTCATATTCATTTAGAGTAAACAAATATAGATCCACATGGTATATGAAAGGATTTGCTTCGACTTATCTCTCAAACTGTTTGATGAGAAGATGATGAGTCACTCACTCACACCGTGGACATTATCGGAGGAATGGCTTTCTATAAAACTATCCTATTGAATAAATATTTAAAAGTCTAAAAAATTTCGATCTGATAATTAAGAAGGCATACAACAGAAATCAATATGAAAGACAAATTGTTTTAAAAATACCCCACGATGGAATACAAAAAAAATCAAATTTTAAACCAATAGTAACCGGTAGAATTTGCAATGCGAATCTTATATCGAACAATCCATCTGATTCCTGTTAAAAACTACAAATTCGACCGTAAGTAAAAAACCAATTTATTATATAGTCATAAAATCATCTGCTGATTAAAAAATATCTACGATATCCCAATTTCTTTTTTTCTTACATTGCTTATTTTGTTCATTGCCAAGCAAGCACGCAAGTAAAATGGCTCCTTCTGCATTCCTTTTTATTTCTTCATTTTTTTCCACACTTGAAGCTTTCCATAATGCATCGCAGACTCCGCCCCAATCTGTTTCTGACCGAAATTCGAAACACTTATCTCTGCTGGATTCACAACTAATGAATAAAAGAAAGAATAAGAAAATTCTAAAAATTTTTTTCAATTTCATTTGATTAGAGTATCCATTGATCTATGTAAATTTCAAATCATATTCAAGAAATAGAATTCCTTTAGCAACAAGGTAATATGCAACTTCCTTAAAAAATGATATTTTCACGAATTTTTTCACCAACAAACAACTGTTTTGAAATTAAACTCTGCTGTCATTAGAGAATTTCGTTTTTTGTTCTCAATAAGATCCACTTGGAAACGCATTCGTAATTCTTATGGATCACCTTCAGAGTAAGCTGCAAACAAAAAAGGAACCCTTGTCCATACGGTAGGAATCAATGGATGGATGACCTTTTACAAAAGTATACCTCTGAATAACCAACACTACCTTGAGAAAGACTTAGATGAGAAGATTCCAAAAAACGTAACCCTCTTCACTGACGAAGGATACAACTTCTTTTGGGATCGGCCGAATCATAGATCCGTAAATCACAGTAAGAAATCAAATGATGCGAGATACAACTTGAGTCGTGAGAGATGGGTTACTAAAGAGGGAGTTTCCTCAAATGGAGCTGAAGCTCGGAATAATCTATTGAAGCTAAGTTTCCGCAGTTATGGTTTCTTAAGTTGTAAGTCGGGACAACTGGCTTTGGATGAGATTAGTTTTCTTGGGAACGTAAGGTTTGTTCCAGAACTTAAGAATCTTCTGAGTTTTGGGGATTCTAGAAATGTGAGCTTCGGTGATACCCACTGCTCGAAGGGGACGTATCACCCAACCACACCCTAAACCCACAAAAATCATCTTCCCCCAAACTCAAGGCCGAACCTAAGAATGCTATAGGCCGTAAGTTAACTCATAACACAAGTAACCACTCCTCCTCCGATCCTACCTCTGGTTCAGACAAGTTAACTAGAAGGCCGTATTTACTCTCTAATAAAGATCTCTCAAAGTTCTTCACCTTAAAGACTCTAACTCTTCTCAATACTATCTATCCTAAGTCCTGTAACTGCTCCTCTCCAAACCTAGTATATCTCAAAGTAAACAAACGGCCTACTGTAGCAAAATGTAGTAACTGCCATAAACAAGTCTCCATAACAGCCAATACACCCTTCCAAGGATACAAGTCTAACCTAGCCTACATCTCATTCATAATATGGGATATGATTAATCAATATCCAAAGGTAATGACTTCAAAAGAAATTTCTCGTAAGTTAAACTTATCTTATAAGACATCTTATTATCTTAAGAAGAAAATCCAAGTAATCTTCTCACAGCTTAACGAGACTCTTAAAAAGGAGTTATACAAAGAGCTAGAAAACCCTGTAGAATCAGATAAAAAGCCTATTGCAGTAGCTGACTCAGTAGTTCTTTATTCTTCCTCCTTAAGAGCTAATAAGCATAGGTCTAGAAGATACAAGGGAGGTTCAGCTTCTATTTACTTGAGTAACTCAATTGGAGGGGAACAGAAAGGAACTCTAGTTCACACTGTAGGGATTAATGGAGGGATGACTTTCTACAAGAGTATACCACTAAACAATAGTCATTATCTTGAGAAAGACTTAGAAGAGAAGATTCCAAAGAATGTGACCCGTATACAGATGAAGGTTATACTTTTATATGGGATCGGCCTAACCACAAGATGGTTAATCACTCACTTAAGAGTAAAGACCCTCGCTACAATATGTCTAGAGAGAGATGGTGTACTAAGGAGGGAGTTTCTAGTAATGGAGCCGAAGCTCGTAACAATATCCTTAAGCAGTCCTTCAGGAGTTATGGGTATGTAAGTCCAAAGTGGTCACAGCTATATCTAAACGAGATTAGTTTCCTTGGGAATGTAAGATTTTCTAGTGAATTAAGGAATCTTCTGAGTTTGGGGGAAGATGATTTTTGTGGGTTAGACATACCTACTGCTCGAAGGGCTCCTATCACCTAAGCCCACACTAAAGCACAAACATAACTCCCCATATCCATACTCACCCTTTCTCCCTAAGTTCTCTATACACACATATACCAAACCAAATCACAACCTATCTCTCCTAGAGAATGAACACATTAGAAAAGAATACACCCTAAGAACCCTTAACATCCTCTCCACAATCTACCCAAAACACTGTTACTGCCCTAATTCACACAAGGAACCTAAGCTAAACTTCCTCAAAGTCAAAGGAAGAGAATCTATCGCTAGATGTGGACATTGCCATAAACAAATAAGCCTCACTGCCAATACTCCTTTCCAAAACATCAAGTTACCTCTAGCCTATCTTTCCTACATCATCCAAGACCAAATCTTACAATATCCTAAGGTAATGACATCGAGAGAAATAAGTAGAAAGCTCAGTATTCCCTACAAGACAGCCTTCTATTTGAAGAAACGCATCCAGGTGATGTATACCCAACTGAATGAAACTCTTAAAGCCCAGTTATACAAGGAACTAGAGGAAAAGACAAAAGACTTCAGACTGCCAAAGGAAGGAGACCTCAAAAAAGCCCTGAAAAATCAGCCTGTAGCAGTCGCTGACTCAGTGGTGTTGTATTCTAGTTCCTTAAGAGCAAACAAACATAGATCCAGACGATACAAGGGTGGAACAGCTTCTATATATCTTTCTAATAGCTTAGGAGGAGAACAGAAAGGGACATTAGTTCATACCGTAGGAATCAATGGAGGCATGACCTTCTACAAAAGTATACCTCTGAATAACCAACATTACTTAGAGAAGGATCTGAATGAGAAGATACCTAAGACAGTCACTCTCTTCACTGATGAAGGATACAACTTCTTATGGGATAGACCAAACCATAGATCAGTGAATCACAGTAAGAAATCCAATGATGCGAGATACAACTTGAGCCGTGAAAGATGGTGTACTAAGGAGGGTGTTAGTAGTAATGGAGCTGAAGCAAGGAATAACATCCTTAAGCAGTCGTTCAGAAGTTATGGGTTCTTAAGTTGTAAATGGGGACAACTGGCACTGGATGAGATCAGTTTCATTGGGAATGTAAGATTTGTTCCTGAACTTAAGAATCTACTGAGTTTGGGGGATTCTAGAAATGTGGGCTTTGGTGATTACCACTATTCACGTCCATTAGAACAGAATCGACCTCTTTACCACGTATATACTCCCCTGACAGTCCAGGAACGAGGGAGATTAAGACATCACAAATTAATTAATCAATATAAAGAACAAGACATCGCAAAGTACAACAAATCATATCGATCAGCAATCTTGCATAATGACTACTACTGGAAGAATTTTTATCAAAAAGATCGAATGAAAAACGAGATAGAATACAACAGAAGAGCATATCAAATATATTCGAATTTAGAACTTGGGAAATGGAATGATACTGATTCTATTGCAAATTCACTTAATCTTAGTAAACGAGAGATATTATTTATCTTATGAAAATGGAAGGAGTATAACATAGCCGAAATCACAGAAAGAAAGGATCGATATCGAAAATAAATCAAATTTAGAATCAAAAATGTAAAACTATTTTATCTCATATATTCAAACTTTACGGAGGCAGAAAAATAATGGAAAAATTCAAACTAAAAGCAGGACATATCCGAAGCCTTTTAAACCAGCAAAACTTCAAATGCTACATTTCGGGTATTGAGTTAACCTACGAAAACGTAGAAATAGAACACATCCAGCCCCTAACTAAAGGTGGAAAACACGAGCTAGAAAACCTATGCTTAATCGAAAAGTCACTCAGGGAACTCAAAAGACTTAAAACTAGAGAAGAGATTCTTGAACTTTGTAAGGTGATTATTCAGAATGAATTACAACTATCAAATCATTAAAGCTATAATTGTTAATCTAGAGAACAGAGTAACTACCTTTGAATTGGATAATCTTTTCCAATCCCCTAATTCTTGGCAAAAATCTGTATATAGATTGTGTAGAAAGAACATTGAGAAGATTGAAAGGGAGAGAATGTCTTATGATAAATTTAAGATTAAGAATAAAACCTACTTCAATGAATCAGAAAGAGGGAAATGGAACAGGAAAATCAGTACTTTGACAGCATCCAACTTGGATTCAATGAAAGAGGATACAAAGGATATGATTCAAAAAATAATAGTAAAACTTGAAAGAAGGAGATTGGATAAACCCAAATTAGATCTTCAGCCTATATCCCCCTCACGATTAGCGGAAAACTTCAATCGTCGAAAATGGAATCTAAAAGCTGAAAATTGGGATATCCCAATCCAACATATTGTAAAGAAAACAAACTGGAGGGAACTTTAAATATATTAAGGAAACATATTCATACAATTTTATCAAAATTACTAAAAAAGAAATTAAGAATCAAAACCCGAATCAAACAACAACCCATTAAACTACTTAACCAGAATTACTTAGATTCTAAGACGAAATAACAACTAACACATTAAAATATATTGACGGAGATTATTCCGAAAATGAACATAAAAACAAAGTATAAGTAATTTTATGACACCTGAAACGACTGAAAAGAAATCAAACCTCATTGAAGATGTAATCAAATCCAGACTAAATCACCCTTTTATCGGAACACTATTCACTTCATTTATAATAACAAATTACGATATTTTATTAATCTTGTTTACAAAGCTCAATTCTAACGAGGTAAATCTTGCACTTTTAAATTTCAAAACTTCTTTGAATCAAGATTCTTTCAGATTGAACGTCCCAATTATCTCAACTCTAACAATTCCATTCATTATTGAACCTTTTGCAAATATGATTCATCAAAAAATCCTAGCCGTTACTAGAAGATGGACGATGAATTGGATAGAGCGAGAAGAAATAAAGGTAATTATCGATGACTACAACAGGCTCAAAAACATAATCCAAGTAAAAGATAACGCATATAAAGAACAAATCAATAAACTAACAAATAATTTAGGAGCTATCTTAAATTATATCTACAAACTCAACACAAAACATTTTCCATCACCAACTGCAAACAATTGCTATTTATTTAAATCTAAACAGATTTTCAATCCAAATGAGTTAGTAAGCTATTCATTAGAAGAAAAAGTCATTTATCCATATACAGATGATTTATATTTTGCTGGCAAAATAATGGCTAAAATAAACGAAAACCTCTACTTAGTTTACCTTGACTATCATTTGAATGAAGAATGAGAAGAGGTTAACAAAGCAAAACTTCCGTTCAGCACAGTTTATTATAGTTATGCTAAAAAGAAATTTGTTGCAAATTTAGGAGACGAAACCCTAGATCAAAAGAGAATATTGACTGCAACTAAATCAGGTGATAGATATTATCCCAACATTAAACATCACCTTAGCCAAGATTTTCCGAATCAATATTTGGAAAATTTACAGAACTATCTCGACACCTCAAACATGAAACCAGAACCCAGTAGAAATCATTTAATAAAAGATTTATTCTTATATTTTAAAAAGAAATTAAAAATATAACAAAATAGATAAATCTCAAAAACACTGAATAAATCCCGACTCGGATTCACATAATATGTATAATGTCACCTTTATGTCCCCTAGTTTCCACTTGACTTTTTAAGAATATTATTTATAAACCACGACTAACTTGCTTCAATAACTCAGCATACCATATCCTTTCCGAGCCTTGAGCCTGACATATAAGATATGATTCTGATTTCCGAAAGTAACCTCTGAGCGCACTAAGAACTAACATCATTTTTCACTCATCTAAATCAGAACTGAGTTAGAAAAAAATTCCACTAATCATTTTTTTTCGTTTGACAAAAGTTCCACGATCGTGATATTATACCCGCCCCCTTTATCGATATTAAAAACTGGAGTGGCAAGGAGAATTCGCTTATGAGTTATGAAATTTCAGAAAGTTCAAGTACTATCAAATGAAGCTACCTTCACTATTATGAGGACATCTTCATCAAATATTTTGATAGATGATTATCGAAGTAAAAAGGAGGTAATTTAACCTTACCCCCTTCTGAAGTATTCACTTCGATAGAATATCATTAAATCAAAAGAATTCGAAAATTCTGTAAACAGGATATAGCGATAGCTATGTCTTCTTACTAAATCAACAGGCTAATGCCAAATCTATGAATTGCAAGGAGCAATAAATATGATAAAAGAAAACTCAAAAATCAATCAGGGAACATACCATGACTTTACTGAATTGGTTAACAAACATAGAGATAAACTTACATTAACTATTAGTTCAGATAAAAGGCTATTACTAGTTGTTAATAATGAACTTGGACTAGCTCGTAGACTTGGAGACGAATACGCTGGTCTAAAACCTTTAATTTTAGGTCAAATTCATAATGGAAGCTACTTTCAAATGAAAATGCCTAGATTGAGGGACACAAAAGCATTTATTCTCGATCCGAATGACTTTGAAAGCACAGTTAAACAAAACATCAACGGATATTTCGGCAGGATGTATAGTCCTGAAAGAATTCATCCTGTCATCGTTTTTAAAGGAAGAGCAGATCTAAAGATTAGGTGGGATCGATTACATCTGCTTGATGGAACTGTTTTAGGATTAATTTCTGAAAAAGAATATTTCCAAGTGACCGATCAAAGAGTAGAAGAAATCGAAAATTGGTCATTCTCAGTTTATGAATTAACCAAAACACAAGTGTAATCGAATTTGGGAGGTAGTTTTAATCTCAAAAAAGCATACCTCCTAATCAATTTACTTAATTCAAAATTAAACTAAAGGAGACAATTCCATGAAACAACAAATAACTACTCTACAATATCAAACTTATATTCGCATTAAAAAGCTATTGAGCAATTACGATGAAATTAATTTCTCAAAAAGAATGATCTATATTGAGGATAAACCGTTTAAGGAACTCGAAGAACTTATGACAAAAATCGAGAATGAAAATTCGTTAGTAAGTAAAACTAAAAAATTTATACAGAATTTCTTTAAAGAATGGCACAAACTTCATTTTGAATTGAATAAAGCAAATCAATACAGAATTGAAGAAGAACAATCACAATATAATTCAAATTCTGGATTTGAGTTCAGTTCCATTTGCCATTTGTATGAATTCTCTTGTAGGATATTTAGATCCAAATTACAAGATTATATAAACTACATCGAAAATAAGTTTAAACTTCCTGAACAAACCGCAGAAATCCAAGAATAACTATTTCGATGAAAAAACAGTTTGTTTCTATTAATTTTATCTTTTTCCAAAGGAGGATATCGAATGAAAAATGTTGATCAAATGAATTTCATTGAAAAGAAATATAGTCATGAACTTCTGCTTTGTAATAAAAAAGAAGAATTTAGAATCAAACATAATGAAATTAATCAATTTTGTCGAACAGGCGAATATAATCCTGAACTAGGGGAATGGAATAATAGTCTTGAGTGGATTCAAATTAAACTATTCAAAATCTATCTAGAAAAATTCAAACTTACTCCGAGAGAAGATTTCACAAAATATGTTTTTCAAATCCTAAAGCCATTTTTCAAAAACAAGTTATGGGAGAATTATTTACATAGGTATATACTAAACAATGGGAAGGTTGGAATTAATACACTAAGTTTGGAAGCGTTTTCATATTTAAAAAATCAGTTAAAAAATAAAACTGAATTAGACTTAAAAATATTCCTCTTCTTCTTTAAAAGTCACTACCCTCTCACAGATATTGTTGTTAGTAATCTGGAAGCATTTCTAAAAGTCTTCAAAAGGAATTTACCTAAATTCAAAGTCAAAAACCGAACATCTTTACTTTTACACTATCTTCGAGAGTATAAAGACGAAGATTATTTGGCTCCAAAATTAGAATCTTTTGAAAACAATAAATACTATTACTATCTTTTTTTGCGTTTCAGAATTCAAGAATGTCTTCGAGAGTCAGAAAATCAGCTAAGAGAGAAATTGGGATATAAACGGATTGGCGAAGGATATGTCCAGGAACACACTTTATACAAGGAACTAACTAAAGTAGTCGATCCAAGCAAAATAAAAAGGCGGTTTCGACCGAAATGGTTAGGTGGACTGGAACTCGATTTCTATTTTGAACACGAAGACAAAAAGATCGGAATTGAGTATCAAGGTGCTCAACATGTAAAACCTATCAAACATTTTGGAGGGAAAAAAGCGTTCAAGAGACAGATTTCACGGGATAAACGAAAACTTAATACTTGTTATTCCAACGGGGTAAAATTAATTTATTGCTATTTTGATGATTCTATAGAGAAATTTGTGAAAAATTTGTCCTACCAACATGGTATATTTGGTATGAAAAATTCGCATGACAGTTTGAATCATAGAAAAATCAAGGAGCACCCATGCTAGAAATCATCGATTACCCATATTTTCTCCAAATCAATGGAAATTCTTATGAACCAATTTTAAGTAGGAAAAAATGGAAATTCAATTGTGCCAAATTTGTCATTCAAAAGTAGATTATAGTGAAAGATATCCAAATTCAGTCTGTAATCAATGTGCTAGCAAAGTCAAATCGAAGAATAATCTGCAACTTAGCTTTTACAACACTCATCTCAATGGAGGTTTTCAGGCTGAATATACTGAGTCAAAGGAGCCTTTTGAAGAAGCACATATCTGTTATATTGATGACATCAAATGTTGGGCAGATGAGTCTCATATGGATGGTATTGTAATTGAAACATATTTACCGAATATCTGCTATAACAAACAAAACATAAAAGATAATCTCGATAGAATCAAAATCAACTTAGGACAAACCAAAGGTCTAATGGATTCATTGATCTCAAAATCAACTTTCGACTACTTTTACGCTCTTAAGTTTGAAAAAATTGGTAGCAATTCTTTCAATCCAGACCCTTCGAATTTAATAGAACAAATAAATCAAACCTTCTCCAATATTACGACTTTTTTGGGATTAGAATATCTAATGGACAAACACGGAGAACAAATATTTTACTTAAATCTAGAGTTTACTAAAGGATATGATATTCTATCAAAAGATGGAATGATCGCTTGTGAAACATTTAGTGCAGTGAATCTCAAAAATAACGATAAACTAAAAAGCGATATTGAAAAATTAAGTAAAAGTCCTCAGCCATTAAAATACGTATTCTATTATTCACATGATCACTCTACACGAGAAGAGAAAGTTGTCGATTCAGTTAATGTAATCCAGTTTTCGAAAGACGATTTGATTCGTGTATTAAGCGATTGAATACAATACACTAAGGTTACAATCCACAATGAAATCCAATAACCAAGCAATGTTTTTTCAAACGACCAAAACTCTAGCGGAATTGATCGATGGTTTGTCTTGGATTTCCACTGCCGAGGGACTCAGAGATTTTGAATTAAAAGACTTACGTCCCATCTTTCAAAAATTTGAATCTCTAATTCAAATGGCACATGGATTGCTTGTGATTGATCCTACTCTCACCTCCATGGGAGTCCATCAAAACAAGGTAATCAACCTGAATGGAGTCGATATGGGAGAAAGGGTGAAGCAATCCTTATCACAACTCCAAAACTCTATGCAAGATTGTATTGCCATCCTATCAGAGCTGGAGTCTCAAAATTTGATCGCTTTCATGGAGGAGAATCTTTTCAACAGATTTCAGACGCAATATAAAGAAATCCACAAAGTATCTAAAGAATTGTGGATTCTTTTTGATTCGTATGAGGTGATTGTGATCTAATATCACCTAATTTCAAAAGTTCTAAAAACAATTCATCAATCGTTCTAATTCGATCAAGATTTGTTGGGGAGCTTTTTTCTTTCTGTAAATTTTGACCAACTCGCCATAATACCAAAGCGATACTTTACTAGAATCATAATTTACATTCCAATGAATGAAAATAAAAAATAAAAGTTTAAACTAAATCAATATATTTACTCAACTCTCAATGATTTAAAATGAATTTTTATTATTTCTTATTAATACAAAACAACAGGTCATTCAATGTTTTCGAATATATACTTAAAATATAAACTATATATAATATCATAGACAATCATAAGAAATATTAACCAAATGATTCGAAGGCTCTATTCATTTCGATCTGATCGTTTAACACTATTTTCTTTAACTTTATTTACTTTCGAAATAGAAGCTTTAAAACTAGATAATCAAAGTTTCCAAGAAACACTACTTCTCTAGGAAAAAATTTAAAACTATTTTAAATACAATTCAAAATTTTAGCAAAGCCCCATTTGTCTTTCATTTTCACCTTAATCAAACCACCCTTAAATCCAAGTACATCATCAAAGATAGGTTCAATAACTACCCTTCCAGATGTATTTATAAAGCCCCATTTATAATTAATTTTAACAGCAGCTAGTCCATCCTCGAAACGTTTTACGTTTTCAAATTGTTCTTTTATCACTATTTTTCCAACCTTATTTATATATCCCCACTTTTTATTTAATCTTACTGGAGCTAAAGCTTCTGTGAAACTTTCCGAATCCTCAAAAGTAGGTTTAATAGCAATTTTTCCAGACGTATCTATATAACCATACCTTCCGTTTACCTCAATCTTAGCGAGTCCATCCTGAAAATATAAACTTGAACTAAACTGTGGTTTTACAATAAATTTTCCTGTAGTATCTATAGCACCCCATTCATAGTCTAACTTCACGGACGCTAATCCATTATAGAAATCAAAAACAAAATCAAACTGAGGTTCTACTACTATTCTACCAGATGTATCTATAAAACCCCACTTATTGTTCATTTCAATTCTAGCAAGACCTTCTTTAAAACCATACGTATTATCGAATTGAGGCTTTATGACAACTTTTCCAGTTTTATCAACAAAACCCCATTTACCATTAATTTCTACGCCAACTAAACCTTCACTAAAAACAAATGCTTTATCGAACTGCGGTTCAATAACTATTTTCCCAGCCTTATTTATAAAACCCCATTTATTCTTTTCTTTGATTGCTGCCAGATCATCCCAAAAGGAATTATTCAACCCAAACTGAGGCTCTATAACAACTTTTCCCGTTCTTTCTATATAGCCCCATTTATCGTTTAATCTAACTGGCGCTAATCCTCCGACAAAGCCGTTTGCATCTTCAAATTGTGGGTCAATAACTACTTTTCCAGATTCATCAACAAAGCCAGATTTTCCGTTTAATTTTACTCTTAATAAGCCTTCGGAGAATTCACTAACCGAATCATATTTAAAAATAATTTCGGTAGAGCCAGCTGTTAAACGCCTAATATTTATTCCATCTTCCAAAATATAATCAGTTTCAAACTTTAACGGACATTTTGTCTCGGCTTGGATATATAGAGGCAAGGAAATCATCAATAAAAAACAGACCAATACTCTCATTCAAGGACACCTCGTAATCGAGCAATAGTCTAATGCCATCAAACACCTGCAATACTAAAATTCAATAAAGATTAGAAAATCTGACTTTTTTGATAATTAATTCTCAAATTTTTCATATATTCTAAGGAAATCAGCTTCAGTCTAGTTCACTCCTCTTCCCCATCATTGCTATCATCAATCTCTTGTTGTTTCTTTCGTTCCGCTTCCCTCTTGGCTTCCTCTTTTTCATATTCTTCTTGCCTTTTTCTTTCCAATTCTTGTTCTTTCTTTCGCTCTTCCTCTTCTTTTTTTCTGGCTATTTCTTTTTCTTTTATGTTTTTATCGATGGATTCTTTGGCTAAACTTGTATCTACCTTTTCCGTTTTTGATAAAGTTAAAATAGATCCTGCAATTACATAACGCATTGGGAAATCAACGAGAACACCATTTCCTGCGGGAATTACATCGAGAGATATGCTTTGATTAGAATCAAATATACGTATCACGGCAGATTTTGGTTTCCAATCAGAAGGGAAATACATCTTATAAGAAAACATTCCAAGAATGCCCTCTGCCATTCGATCATCTTCTCCCTTTTTTGCATTTTCCAAATTCTTCTTATCAGTAGAAAATACGAAGATCAGTTGTCCGTTTTTATCAATAATTGGCGGTTGGTAGATTTCCTGAGTTAAACTCGATATATTAGATTTCAACTTTGAAACTGGTATTGAATACGAAATATCCATACCTTGGTAATTGTCATTTGAGATTACCTTCGATTGAATCTTGACACCTGGGTAATCTTTCAAAGACAAAGTTTTATCTCTCGGAACAAAGTTTTGTTTTTCTTCTTTGATATAGATTTTTAATCGCATGAAACTTGTAAGCACATTGTCCTTTCCAATTTCAATGGTTTGGAAAATATCCAAACAGCCTGTTGAAGTGAACCAGAGAAGACCTAAAATTATTAATTTCATTTGTTTCATTTCATTGTTTTCCTATTTGCTTTTTGTTTGTGTATCTAGATTGTCTTTACTTTGGAAAGAAACAACGGTGTCGTTTCCGTTCTCCAAGATGGATTCTACAAAGATTGTAGAGAGTTTCACTGTGACTTCGGAATCTTTTGGAAAGTTGGTTGTGCCCCTGAATGGTTTTGGTGTGCCATTGAGATAACAACTGCGACAGTTCATCGACATATCTTGGTTTGTATTGTTGGAAAGGTAAATCTGGATAGATAAGTCTTTCGGCTCTAATTTTGCCCAAAATTCTCTTTGGGTGAATGCGGAAATGGATTGGAAACTGTTATTATTGAGGTGGAGGGATAGTTTTAGTTCTTTGTCTTTTTCGAAGGCAGAAAAACTAACAAGATGGATGTCATCCGCTAGAAGACTTTCATCGTTGACCAGTTTTACTTTCCCTTCAATTTCCAGATAGGTTTTCATTTTGTCACTGTCGTTGGTGCAGACTCCTTCTTTCGGTTCAATGAGGTAGTCATTTACATAGTCTGTGATTTTCACTTTGTCACGTTCACAACTTTCGGTACCACTTACTTCCAGTTTGATGGTAGCAGGAAACAAAATTCCCTTTTTCTCTTTAGAACGGATGAGTTTTTGGATTTCTTCCAAGGATAGTGAGATATAACTCTCAAAATTACAACTGAGGAAGAAGAAGGTAGTCATAAAAAGAATTGAAACTGGTTTTTTGGTAAATGCTAACATTGGTTTTCCTATTTGAATTGAATTCTCTTATCTTAAAGGGCTTTTATATGCAAGGATTCGAATTTTAGGATGTTTCCTACTATTTGTCAATTCCCATTGATAACGTATACAGAACTTGCAATCTGTGTATCTTCTTTAAGTATCACAAAAGCTGGATTTTATTGCATAAAATTGTGATATTTAAATTAAAATATTAGTCCCAGCCTTGTTTGTCCTACCCCTCGTTTACCATGAAACAATTGCAGAATTTTTGGAAATATAAGACTCTGACGATAAACTATGGCAATCAAAAAATCGGAATTATACTCATCTCTTTGGAAATCTTGCGACGAACTTCGTGGTGGGATGGATGCATCACAATACAAGGATTATGTTCTTGTGATGCTGTTTATCAAATACATCTCGGATAAATATGCAGGACAGGCTTTCTCTCCCATTACGGTTCCTAAGGGTAGCTCTTTTCAAGATATGATCAACCTTAAAGGAAAGCCAAGTATTGGTGACGATATCAATAAGAAGATACTGGGACCCCTCGGTGAGGCGAACAAAATCTCTGATTTTCCTGATTTTAACGATGTAAATAAATTGGGCAGTGGAAAAGAGATGGTGGTAAAGTTGACAAAGCTTATTGCTATTTTTGAAAATCCTGCTCTCGACTTTTCGGGTAATATAGCTGAAGGTGATGATATTTTAGGTGATGCATATGAGTTTCTCATGAGGCATTTTGCTACCGAAAGTGGTAAGAGTAAGGGTCAGTTTTATACACCTGCGGAAGTGAGTAGGATTATGGCAAAAATCATCCATGTGTCCTCTGCTGATAAATCTAGCAAAACTGCTTATGACCCCACATGCGGATCGGGTTCGCTCCTACTCAAAGTGTCTGCTGAGGCAGGTAAAATCACTCTCTATGGGCAGGAGATGGACGTGGCAACGTCTTCACTTGCCAGAATGAACATGATCCTCCATGACAATCCTACAGCAGAGATCAAACAAGGGAACACACTTGCCAATCCTTTATATGTAACAGACAAAGGGGAACTCAAACAATTTGATTTCTTTGTCGCCAATCCACCGTTTTCCTTTAAGGCATGGAGCAATGGTCTTGATCCCTTAAACGACCGTTATGGGAGATTTCAGGATTTTGGAATTCCCCCTCAGAAGAATGGAGACTTTGCCTTTTTACTCCATGCCATTCGGAGTTTGAAAAGCAATGGTAAGGGTGCGATCATTCTCCCCCATGGTGTTTTGTTTCGGGGGAATGCAGAAGCCGAGATTCGTAAAAAACTGATCCAAAAGGGTTATATCGAAGGGATCATTGGACTTCCTGCCAACTTGTTTTATGGAACTGGGATTCCTGCTTGTATCCTTGTGATCAACAAAGAAGATGCTGAGTCGAGAAAAGACCTCTTCATTGTCGATGCGTCCAAGGGATTTGAAAAAGACGGAAATAAAAATCGACTTCGGGAACAAGACATTCATAAGATTGTAGATGTCTTTACCAATCGCATCGAAATTCCAAAATACAGCCGTAAGGTGAGTCTGAAAGAGATTGCTGAGAAAGAATACAATCTAAATATCCCTCGTTATATTGATAGCAGTGAACCTGAAGACATCCAAAACATAGAAGCCCATTTGCAAGGTGGGATTCCTGAAATGGATGTGGATGCCCTATCTCCTTTTTGGGAAGTCTATAAAGGTCTAAAAGAGACCTTATTTGTTCCCCATGCAAGAAAAGGATTTTATAACCTGAAATGCAGTAAGGAAGAGATCAAAACAAAAATCTACGAACACCCTGAGTTTGTCAAATTTGGAAACCAAATTGAAACTACCTTTACCAAGTGGAAGAAGGAACAGGAAAGTCTTTGTCATTCCATTGGAAAGAATACGAAACCAAAAGAGTTTATCCATTCCTTTAGTGAAAGTCTACTTTCTGCTTTTTCCAAAACACCTCTTGTCGATGCATATGATATCTACCAACACCTAATGACGTATTGGTTGGATACCATGCAAGACGATGTGTATCTCCTCGTGGATGAGGGATGGAAGGTTGGCAAGGAAACAGAATCCCTTGGCAAGTCCAAAGAGTTTGAAGGGAAACTGATTCCTAAATCAATTCTCTTAGATGTTTATTTTGGAAAGGAAAAAGAGGCAATCGAAACTTGGGAGTCGGAACGAGATAGTCTCTCTTTGCAATTGGAAGAACTGGCAGAAGAACACGGTGGCGATGAAGGACTCCTTTCTGAGGCAAAAACAGACAAAGACACGATTACACCTAAGTTAGTGCAGGCTCGTTTGAAACAAATCCAATCGGACAAAGAAGCCAAGGAAGAAATCGAACTCCTGAACCAATATCTATCAGTGGCAAACCAAGTCTCTGATCTAAATTCTAAAGTCAAACAAGGTCAAGCTGATTTGCAAACGAAGCTTCAAGAGCGTTACCAAAGCCTAAAAGAAACCGAAATCAAATCCCTTGTGGTAGATTCTAAGTGGTTTGCCAAACTCTCGGAAGATGTCCACTCCGAACGAAATCGCATTAGCCAGAACTTAACCAAACGAATCAAAGAACTTGCGGAACGGTATGAACAACCCTTGCAGGATTTGGAGAAAACAACAAAAGACCTAGAAGCGAAGGTGAAAAATCATCTAACAAAGATGGGGTTTGGGATATGAAGGGGAAGTTTAAAGAATCCGAAGTTGGTTTGATTCCCGAAGATTGGGAACTGAAGACAATAGATAAGTTAATATCTGAAGGTTTAATAATAGAACACCTCGATGGAAATCATGGAGAGCTATATCCGAGAAGTCAAGAATTTGTAAGCGAAGGAGTCCCATTTGTCGGTGCAACAGATTTCGAAGGCAATAGAATCAATTTTAATGAATGTAAAAAATTAACTCCAGAAAGGGTTGGAAAATTCAGAAAGGGTTTTCTAAGAAATAATGATATATTATTTGCCCACAATGCTACAGTTGGTCCAGTTGCATTGTTCAATCATCCAAGCAACTATGGTGTTTGTAGTACTACGGTTACATGCTTCAGAATAAATAATTCTAAATTACGATACAAATACTTTTTTTATAACTTAAAATCTACTTATTTCATAAACCAATACAAACCTGTTATGTATCAATCAACGAGAATGCAGGTTCCAATCCTAACTCAAAGAAAGTTTTACATCCCCCTTCCCCCCACTCTTGATGAACAAGAAGCCATTGCCACTGTGCTATCCGACACCGATGCTTGGCTCGAATCCCTCGAAGCCCAAATTGAAAAGAAAAAACTCATCAAACAAGGAACCATGCAAGAGCTGTTAACGGGGAAACGCCGTCTGCCTGGATTTGGTGAAGGGAAAGGATGGAAAGACAGTGAGGTGGGACTGATTCCAGAGGATTGGGAAGTGAAACGTTTGGGGGATGTGGCTATTATGTATTCAGGCGGGACACCAAACACGTCAAATCCAAATTACTACAATGGACATATTAATTGGATCACATCCAGTGATTTGAATAAATATCATATAAAAGACGTAGAAGGAAGAATATCTAATTTAGGTTATGAAAACTCAGCCTGTAAAATGGTTACACCTGGAACAGTTTTAGTCGCTTTATATGGGGCTACTGCTGGAGTTACCGCAATCTCATTTATCACTTCAGCCATTAATCAAGCGGTTCTTGCAATTTTAATTAAGAATAAGAGTTCAAAATTCTTATTTTATAAACTTACTCTAATGAAAAGATATATTTTATCTACATTCTTGCAAGGTGGACAGGGTAATCTAAGTAGCGAAATATACAAAGATTTAGATTGTAGCTTTCCTGAAAACCTACTAGAACAAGAAGCCATTGCGAATGTTTTGTCCGAAATGGATGAAGAAATTGAGGTATTGGAACAGAAGGTGGAGAAAGCGAAGGGAATCAAACAGGGATTGATGCAGGTGCTACTAACTGGGAAGATACGGTTGGTGTGAGGGGGTATGGGGAAACTATGATAAGATCGAGAGTTAAACTTCAATAAAACTTATGCACAGTTCAAGAAAAAACGACTTTAATTTCATTACCAGAATTATAATCCTATTTTCGTATCTAATAATATCTCTTTTGGTGCAATACTACCTAACTGGTATATTCGGCATATCAGGCAACGGAGAAAATATTTGGATTATAAGCTTATTAGGTTTACAAACCTACCGACTACTATCTGCTCCCTTTTTCTCAAAAGCAGTCGATGCTATTAGCCTTGGAATAACTGGATTCGTTTCCTCAGCGACGTTAGACCTAAATTCAAGTTACAATAATTTTCCATCTTTAATCTTTTTAATTCATATCTGTACGATTTTAAGCATAATTTTATTTTTTACAGGCATTTACAATGCATATTCATTAAAAAACGAAGGATTTACGAAATCTAAATCGATCACCAATAGATTGATTTACTTTTTATCTAAACCTGAATTAATATTTTCGCCACTTGCTTTATATAGTATTTTTGGATATTATAAATCATCAGAAAACGATACAATTCTCCTCGTTTCATTTTGGATGTTAATAATCTTTTTTCAACCTATTGAAAATTTGATATTGTTCTTAAAATATACATTTAATATTTTCAAAAAAGATAAAGAAGATTTAAAAGTGGTAGGTAAATTATCTCGAATCGATAGCCCAAACATCGTAAGAGTAATTTTATCAGCACCAATCCAATGGAATTCGAAACATGCAAAAAAAACCACTCTCTTGGATTCCAATGCAGGATATATCTTACCTCTATTCTATCAAAACTTTAATGACAAATTAATCGGAACAGGTATATTCTTTTCCGATAATTTTCAGGAGATAGTCGGTGAGATACCTGGGTATGTCTATCACAGCGACAATTTACCATCACCGAATGAAATCATACAAAAATTTATTGGTTCAAACGTAGATGGGACTTTAATCGGGTTCATAATTGAAGATTCTTCGATTCAAGAAATAAAAATCGAAATATCTTCTGATTCCATTCTTGAAGAAGGAATGATCCTTTTTTGTAAAATTAGTGAAAAAATCGTATACTATCAAATTATTGAAGCAAAGACTAAGGAGGAAGTTTTTAAAGAAAATCCATACGGTAGTAGAGTCGCTAAAGCTACACAAATTGGTATAGAAGACAATAGCGGGGAATATACTTGGTTTCCATGGCTTCCCGAAATGAATACACCAGTATTTAAGTTCAACTACACAAAGAAAGCTAAGAAAAATAATTATTTTAGTTTGGGCAACATTCCAGGAACATTTAAACCAGTTAAATTTGATTTCAAATCACTAGCCAAATTTCATACCGCCATATTAGGAATTACTGGAATGGGAAAAACCGAAGTCGTTTTCGATTTAATAAAAGAAGGATTAGATAAAGATACGAAAATAATTTGTTTTGACCTAACTGGTGATTACGCCCAACGATTAAAATCATTTAAACCAAGCAAAATTGGATTAAAGGATGAATTACCTGAAACAACAAGTCAACTATTAGAAGACATTGAAACTGGTGAATATAGTGCCTCCAAAGAAAAAGCAAGATTTAATCAATTCTTTAAAGAGTGCGTATCTATAGTTAATAAAGAAGTTAATCATTTTTTGAAATCGAAAGTTAACTTATCAATTTTTGAATTAAATGATATTTCAAATACTAGAGCAACTCTTCGTATTACTGAATTATATTTATCTGCAATTTTTCAATGGGCTAAGAAAAATCGATCCAAGAATAAACAGATTTTAATAGTATTAGAGGAAGCACATACAATTGCACCAGAATTTAATCTCTATAGAAATGATAGAAGTGATACAGATGCTGTAGTTGGAAGGATATCACAAATTGCTCTACAGGGAAGAAAATACAACGTTGGACTTGTAGTAGTATCACAAAGGACTGCATTGGTAAGCAAAACAATCTTATCTCAATGCAATACGTTTATTACATTTAAAATTATCGACAAGACCAGTTTAGAGTTTCTAAGCCAAGTTTATGGTCAAAATCAAATCAATTTAATACCGAATTTAAGACCATTACATGCTCTAGTATATGGGAAAGGTGTAAAATCTGACAAACCAATCCTTATTTCCATTCCATACGTTGAAAACAAGAAAACTGCTAGCGAACAAATGAAATAAACCTACCCATAAGAGATGCATTAATTCTGGAGATTGAGTTTAAATGGATAATATTTTACAACAAAAGCTAATTGAGACCTACAAACCCTTATACATAGACTTTCGAGACAAACTTTTTCACGAACTTCCCGAATTGACTGACTATCTAGTTGATATCCCATCCATACATATTCCTGGTTTTGGAGCAGAGTATCCAACAGCTAAAAGAAAAATACTTTATTTGGGAATCGATGTACGAGATTGGAAAAGGTTAAGTTTTTTAATAGATGAAGAAGAATTTAACAAAAATATAACTGAACAAATCTTTCAATCTACTACATCATTGAAGAATAATGAAATGATAGGCTGGTTGAAAGAGAACGGGAATACTTCTCCATTTTGGAATCTTATATTTAAGCTTCATCTTGCACTCAAAGGTATGGAATTTGATTTAAGTAAGGAAGATTTTAAACTGCATTTACAGGATTTTGCTTGGGGAAATACCAATGTATTACAGTCGTATAAACATGTAAAAGGAAAGACTTCCCTCAGTAGAAAACTCTATAATAAATTAAAAAAACTCAGTGTATCTTTTGATGATTTGGATGTGATGCATTCAGCTTTTTCTCCAGATGTAATTATAATTTTCAATGGTGAGGCTAAGGTTGAAGCAGATATCGAAAAGTATTTCCAAAAAGATGAAAGTGAGCCTAAAGATAAACGATGGGAGAAATTCCTACACAAAGTCAGTAAAATTCCATTGTATTGGCTCTACCATCCAGCATCTGGTGGACACTTTGGACATCAAGAAGAGACTGTGGATTATTTTAAGAGTCAACTTGGCGTTCAACCAGTAATCTCATGAAACCTTTCCCTAAAAAAATCACCTTATTCCTGATTGATGGTGATGCCAGTGGGAGGATATCTGCGGAATTATCTAATTGGAATGGAATCACGTATAAAATCCCAAGGACTTTGATCAAGGAATCTGTGAATCGAGAGGATTTGTATTCGACTGGTGTATACTTTCTCTTTGGAAAGAATCCAGAAAACGAGGAGAAAGACCTAGTGTATATCGGAGAAGCAGAAAGTATACTCGATCGGTTGAAACAACATCTAGGGACAAAGGAATTTTGGATCGAAGCAGTTTGTGTCTTTAGCAAAAATCTAAACAAAGCACATGTGAAATACTTAGAAAAACGATTATTCGATTTAGCCAAAGAGGCAAATCGTTACGAACTGGAAAATGCTACCATACCTGCCAAAACCAGTATCTCAGAAGCAGACCAAGCGGAGATGGAAGAGTTTTTAGAGAATGTGAAACTAACAGTCCATACCTTGGGTTTCAAACTGTTTGAAAGAATAGATAAACGACAAACGCAAGACATCCCTTCCCAATCCCAAGATTATGCCATATCAACCAAAGGAATCAAAGCGACAGGCTTTCTCACAAGCGAAGGATTTGTCGTAAAACAAGGGAGCCAGGCTTTGTCCGAACTAGCACCCTCTATGGAGAAGTGGGCAAAAGGCTATGTTCGATTAAGAGAAAAACTCATCGCAGAGAACATCCTAAAGAAAGAAGGTGAACATTACGTCTTTACGTCTGACCAACTTTTCTCCTCCCCCTCGGCAGGTGCTGTGATTGTCATGGGCAGAAATGCGAACGGAATGACAGAATGGAAAGATGCGAATGGACAGTCACTTGCTGAAAATGAAGCGATTGAATAGCAATGGATCATAATTGCTGATCCAATGAACCTTACACAAATCTGATTACTTTATATCTGCTATTTTTTGTTCTTCTATTAAATCAATACACTCTTGAAAGAATTCATTCAAAAGCTCCTTTTGTTTGTCTACATTTTCAATCTTATTAAATTTTTCAAATTCGACTAGCTTCAAAGGAAAAATCAACATTCCATCATTACTTTTATCTACTTCACCAATCATTTTTTTTCTAGATACATCAATTTGAGTTAAATGGTTCGTAGAATATCCTTCTTTATCAATAGTAACTGCAATAAATGGTTCTCTCTTTTTTTGATTAATTTCAAAGATAAGTCCGAACCAAATATATTTATTACAATACCACCCGTAGTAACCTTGACGCATATTTGCTCTGTTAGCTAAATTATTTTCTTTTACAAATTTTGAAAAAATTATTTCATCAAGGACATGGCTAAAATCTATTAAACTATTTACTTCCAATAAATTCATTTTTCTTATTTCTCTTATGTTACACACTAATTTTAAATACTCGTTAAATGCAATTAAAGGATAAGGAGCAGACTGAGATTTAATTTTTTTTGAAAATTCTCTCCATGTCTTATATGAGATTTTTTTTAATTCACATTCCTTTTTTTGCTCATATAATAAATTATAATCCGTAATATACCCAAATCGCTTAGCTTTATACTTTTCATTATAATCAAAATGGTGATTCCCATCCCATTTCTTTATTTCCACAATGTATAGAATTTCTCTATTCTTTGATTTAAAAGAAAAATCAACTCTGCTTTGATCATTTGTTTCCTCTCTATATATG